>NZ_RZTO01000431.1:0-5258 GCF_003997225.1 Mesorhizobium sp. M2C.T.Ca.TU.002.02.1.1 | reverse complement strand
CATCAGGTGCCCGGGCTCTGGGCCTCGATCCATCTTGCCGGCGGCTTCACCATGGCGCCGGTCGAGAAGATCGAGTCGGCTTCCTTCGCCGAGATGATGGACACCAACGCTCGCACGGCCTTCCTGTGCAGCCGCGCCGCGGTGCGCTCGATGCTGGCGTCCAACACCGCCGGCCGCGTCGTCAACGTCACCGCGCGGGCGGCGCTGGAACCGCGCAAGGGTTCGGGCATGGTCGCCTATACGGCGAGCAAGGCGGCGGTCGCGGCCATGACCGTGGCGATGGCCGAGGAGTTGAAGCACAAGGGCATCCTGGTCAATGCGGTGGCCCCCTCGACGCTCGACACGCAGGCCAATCGCGACAGCATGCCGGACGCCGATTTCAGCAAATGGGTCAGCCTGGAGGCCGCGGCCGAAGCGATCGCCTACCTCGCCTCGCCTGCCAACCAGGCCATGAGCGGCACGTTGGTTCCGCTCTACGGCCGCGCCTGACGGCTATCTCTTGTCTTACGCAATTCCGGACGGAAAACCGCTGACACTTTTCCTGGAATTGCTCTGATATCCCGACAAAGAAAAACCCCGCCGGATCGCTCCGGCGGGGTTTTTGTTGTTCGGCTGGAAGAGGCTTGGCTTAATTGCCCTGCTTCTTCAGCGCCGCGCCCAGGATGTCGCCGAGCGACGCGCCGGAGTCGGTCGAGCCGTACTGGGCGACCGCTTCCTTCTCCTCGGCGATTTCCAGCGCCTTGATCGAGACCTGCAGCTTGCGGGTCTTCTTGTCGAAGGCGATGACGCGGGCGTCGACCTTCTGGCCGACGGTGAAGCGCTCGGGGCGCTGCTCGTCGCGGTCGCGCGAGAGGTCGGAACGCTTGATGAAGGTCTCGATGCCGCTGTCGACCAGCCGCACGTCCAGACCGCCATCCTTCACGCCGATGACCTCGCAGGTGACGACGGCGTTCTTGCGCAGCTCGCCGCTGTTGGCCGCTTCGCCGACCGTGTCACGGGCCAGCTGCTTGATGCCGAGCGAGATGCGCTCCTTCTCGATGTCGACGTCGAGCACCTGCGCCTTGACCATGTCGCCGCGATTGTACTCTTCGATGACCTGCTCGCCCGGACGGGTCCAGTCGAGGTCGGAGAGGTGCACCATGCCGTCCACGTCGCCTTCCAGGCCGATGAACAGGCCGAACTCGGTCTTGTTCTTGACCTCGCCCTCGACCTGGCTGCCGACCGGATGGTTGCGCGCGAAGGCTTCCCACGGGTTCTCCAGCGTCTGCTTGAGACCGAGCGAGATGCGGCGCTTGGCCGGATCGACCTCGAGCACGACCACGTCGACTTCCTGGGTCGTCGACAGGATCTTGCCGGGGTGCACGTTCTTCTTGGTCCACGACATTTCCGAAACGTGGATGAGGCCCTCGATGCCCGGCTCCAGCTCGACGAACGCGCCGTAGTCGGTGATGTTGGTGACGGTGCCCTTGATCTTCTTGCCGATCGGGAACTTGGTGCCGATATCCGACCACGGATCCGACTCGAGCTGCTTCATGCCGAGCGAGATGCGGTGGGTTTCCTGGTTGATGCGGATGATCTGCACCTTGACCGTCTGGCCGATGTTGAGGATCTCGGTCGGATGGTTGACGCGGCGCCATGCCATGTCGGTGACATGCAGCAGGCCGTCGATGCCGCCGAGGTCGACGAACGCACCGTAATCGGTGATGTTCTTGACCACGCCTTCGACCACCTGGCCTTCCTCGAGGTTCTGCACGATTTCCGAACGCTGTTCGGCGCGGCTCTCCTCGAGCACGGTGCGGCGCGACACCACGATGTTGCCGCGGCGGCGATCCATCTTGAGGATCTCGAAGGGCTGCGGGTTGTGCATCAGCGGGGTGACGTCGCGGATCGGGCGGATATCGACCTGGCTGCGCGGCAGGAACGCCACGGCGCCGTCGAGGTCGACGGTGAAGCCGCCCTTGACCTGGTTGAAGATGACGCCTTCGACGCGCTCACCCTTGGTGAACTTCTCCTCGAGACGCACCCAGCTCTCCTCGCGGCGAGCCTTCTCGCGCGACAGCATGGCTTCGCCAAGCGCGTTCTCGATGCGCTCGACATAGACTTCGACGGTGTCGCCGACCTTGAGGGAGGAGTCCTTGCCCTTGGCGCCGAATTCCTTCAGCGGCACGCGGCCTTCGACCTTGAGGCCGACATCGATGATGGCCATGTCCTTTTCGATCGCGGTGATCGTGCCCCGGACAACCTGGCCCTCGCCGGAATGGCCGGCGGTGAATGATTCTTCGAGCATGCTCGCGAAATCGTCGCGAGACGGGTTAGCTACTGACATTGTTTCTCCTGGAATGCCCCGCGTTTCGAACGGGGCGGGCGCCGTGGGTTAGCGTTGCGTGAGCCTGCCGGCTTTCCGGGCTGAAGAGCCCTTGGCCGCTTTTCGAGCGGCAAGTCCGGCGCATGAAGAATGCTGGCAGGCTGGTTCGTGCCCGATATGGGTATTTTCGCCGCCGACGGCAACCGAAAACGCCCGATCAGGCCTTGTTTCTCTTGGCAAGGGCCTCGTCAACGATCGCCATCGCCGCCAGAAACGCGGCCTCTATAGCCATTTCGCTGGTATCAAGCAAGTGCGCGTCCGCCGCTGGCTTGAGCGGCGAGTCGGCGCGGCCCATGTCGCGCTCGTCGCGCCGCTCGATGTCGGCGAGGATGGTGGCGAGGTCGGCGCTGCCGCCCATGCTCTCGATCTCGGCCAGCCGGCGCTGCGCTCGCACCGAAGCACTTGCCGTGACATAGAGCTTGATGTCGGCGTCAGGGCACACGACCGTGCCGATGTCGCGGCCGTCGAGCACAGCACCCGGCGGTGCCTTGGCGAAGGCCCGCTGCTTTTCCACCAGGATGCGCCGTACCGTGGGGATGACCGCGACTTTCGATGCCGCCTCGCCCACCGCATGCGCGGAAAGCACGGTGCGGTCGAGGTTCGAAAGGTCAACCTGCCGCGCCGCGGTTTCCGCCGCCGAGACATTGTCGAGCGGCAGGCCGAGTTCCAGCAGCTTGTGGGCCACCGTGCGATAGGTGAGGCCGGTGTCGAGCAGGTTCAGGCGATAGTGGTCGGAGAGCCGCCGGGCAAGCGTGCCCTTGCCCGCGCCTGCGGGTCCGTCGATGGCGATGGTGAAGGGGATGCTCATGGGCGAGCCGACACAATCGAAAGGCGCGATGAATAAGACAAGCGCCGCGTTCCTTCACGCCCCCCTCTGTCCTGCCGGACATCTCCCCCGCGAGGGGGGAGATTGGCGGCTGATGCGCCGCGCCCAATCCTGAGACGTTGGCGATTGGCGAAAGCCCGCGTGCCGGCTGATCTCCCCCCTTGCGGGGGAGATGTCCGGCAGGACAGAGAGGGGTGCTGTCCCGCCAGCATCTCAGTTCGGCTCCAATCCATCCCCGTCACTCGATCTCCGCGCCCAGCCCCTTCATCAGTCCCATGAACTCCGGAAAGCTCGTCGCGATCATGTTGGCGTCGTCGATGGTCACCGGCTTTTCCGTCGCCAGCCCCATGACCAGGAAGCTCATGGCGATGCGGTGATCGAGATGCGTCTTCACCACTGTGTCCTGGCCGTTGGGGTGAGCGCCCAGGCCCTTGCCGCCGGGCTTGCCGCGCACGGCGAGCGAGGCCTCGCCCTCGGTGCAGTCGACGCCGTTGAGCTTCAGCCCATTGGCGACCGCCGCGAGCCGGTCGGATTCCTTGACGCGCAATTCCTCCAGCCCCTGCATCAGCGTCTCGCCCTCGGCGAAGCTCGCGGCCACGGCCAGCACCGGGTACTCGTCGATCATCGACGGCGCCCGCTCGGGCGGCACCACCACGCCTTTCAGCTCTGAATAACGCACACGCAGGTCCGCCACGTCCTCGCCGCCGGCATTGCGCGGGTTGAGGATGTCGATGCGGCCGCCCATTTCCTGCAGCGTCAGCAGCAGCCCGGTGCGGGTCGGGTTCATCAGCACGTTCTCGATCACGATGTCCGAGCCCGGCACGATCAGCGCCGCAACCAGCGGGAAGCCGGCGGAGGAAGGGTCGCCGGGCACGGCGATCGTCTGCCCGGTAAGCTTGCCCTGGCCTTCGATGAAGATGTGGCGCACGCCGCGCTCATCGGTCTCGACGGTCAGGTTGGCGCCAAACCCTTTCAGCATCTTTTCGGTATGGTCGCGCGTCATCACCGGCTCGATCACCGTGGTGATGCCCGGCGTGTTCAAGCCGGCAAGCAGGACCGCCGACTTCACCTGGGCCGACGCCATCGGCACGCGATAGGTGATGGGCGCGGCATGTTTCGGTCCGCGCAGCGTGATCGGCATGCGGTCGCCGGGTGCCGCCTTCAGCACCTGCACGCCCATCTGGCGCAGCGGGTCGAGCACGCGGCCCATCGGCCGGCCCGAGAGCGAGGCGTCGCCGACGAAGGTGGTCTCCATGTCATAGGTGCCGACGAGGCCCATGGTGAGGCGCGAGCCGGTGCCGGCATTGCCGAAATCGAGCGGGCCTTCCGGCTCAAGCAGCGCGCCGTTGCCGGTGCCGCGGATCACCCATTCGCCGTCCTTCTTTTCGATATGTGCACCCATCGCCTTCATGGCGGCCCCGGTACGCATCACGTCCTCGCCTTCGAGCAGGCCGGTGATGCGCGTCTCTCCGGAGGCGAGGCCGCCGAACATGAAGGAACGGTGCGAGATCGACTTGTCGCCCGGCACGCGCGCGGTGCCGGCAAGGGCAGGGGATTTGCGGGCCGTGGCTGGTTTAGCGGCGGCGGAATGAGACATTTTGTCTTCCAAATGAAAAGCCGGCTGGCCGGCCCGGTTCGTCGTTATGCGGCGGTCTCGTATCACGGCGCGCGGCAATGGTCATCCCCTTGGCGCAAGCCTTTGAAAAGCGGGTTTCGCGCACATGTCTTTTGGCTTTGACAGCGCCTCAAACTGCGGTTAAGGGGACCCTTCTTTTTTTGACGAGGCCTGACGTGGCAAAAGCTGAACTTGGCACCAAGCGTGTCGACCCCGAAACGGGTCGGAAATTCTACGACCTGAACAAGGACCCGATCGTCTCGCCCTATACCGGCAAGAGCTATCCGCGCTCCTATTTCGAGGAAGGCAAGATTTCCGCCCTCGAGGAAGACGACGAAGTCGCCGACAAGGAGCTGGACGGCGACGAGGAGGAAGGCGCCGAAGTCGTCTCGCTCGAGGAAGCCGACGACGAGGCCAAGGGCGGCGGCGACGATCTTCCCGATCTCGGCGAC
>NZ_RZTO01000430.1:0-5274 GCF_003997225.1 Mesorhizobium sp. M2C.T.Ca.TU.002.02.1.1 | reverse complement strand
TCCGTTGCACGCCTTGGCGAAGGTAACGGAATGGATTCCAGGGTCTTCGCGACGGAGCTTCGCTCCTGCTCCGCCCTGGAATGACGATCGCGATGGGCGTTTCGGCCAATCTCCAACGCATGCCACCTGCCAACGCAAAACACAGCCGACCGGTCAAAATCCCTGTGCAGTGCCATTAGCCCTTCGTATAGTCAGGCCCGAAGCGTGTCGGCAGTCCGTCGGCGAGCATCAGCCAAGGCAGCTTCTCCTCGAAAGCGACATGCAGCGTAGGCTCGAATTTTTCCGGCTCCGCCATCGCCGCGGCAAAGAAATGCATGACGCCGGACATGTTCTTTGAACGGAACGAAAGCGGCGAACCGCAGTGATCGCAAAATGTTCGCTCTACACAGGGAGAAGAGTTGAACACCTTCGGTGGCTTGCTCAGCCATCGCCATTGGCCGTCCAGGACGCCAATGTATGTGGTCATCGGCGCGGAACACTGCCGCCGGCAACTTTCACAATGGCAGACCACGCAGGCCTGTGCCGGGCCATCGACTTCAAAAGCAATAGTGCCGCATAGGCAACGGCCACGCATGCGAAACCTCCTCGAGGCAGCAACGACGGCTCAGACTAGCGCCGCGCGCACGCGGGAGTCGCCAAGGAATGCGCCGGACTGGCGCCTGATCCCGACATTCGGCGCTGGCGATTAGCTTCGCCGCGCCTGGACCAACAGGAACATCGGCCGCTCGAGCTCTTCGGCCAGCTCCGGCCGGGCGGCGATCTGCGCGTCCGTCGGGCGGAATTCCTCGACATGCCCGATGCTGAAGCCGGCCTGGATCAGCAAATTGAGCGTGGTGCCGATGGTGCGGTGATGCTTGACCACGCCCTTGGTGAACCAGTCGGTGGTGCGCGGTCCCTCGACCAGATATTGGTCGACCGGCCATGTCTTCCGGCCCGCGGCGTCGATCGACCAGCCCGGGTTGGCCGGCGCCATATAGATCGGATGTTCCGTCGAGAAGACGAAGGCTCCGCCGGGAACCAGGGCCTGGTGGACGGTCGCGAACAGGCGCGCGGCATCGCCGACATAGTGCAAGGCAAGCGAGCTGTAGGCGAGGTTGAAGCGCGCCTTCGGCAGGCTGAGTTCATCGAGATCGGCGCGCCGGTAGGTGATGGCATCATCGGCGCCGGCGGCGCGTGCCCGCGCAAGCATCTTTTCCGACAGGTCGAGGCCGAGGACCTCGCTTGCGCCATGCGCGCGCGCCCAGCGGCAGAACCAGCCGAAGCCGCAGCCGAGATCGACGACGCGCAAGCGATCGACGCCGGGCAGCATGGCGCGCAGCGCCGGCCATTCGGGCGCGCCGTCCAGGCCCTCGACCGAGCGGCCGAGACGGCTATAGCCTTCGAAGAATTCCGGACGGTCGTAGATGTTTTGCGCCATGTGCCTGTTCCTGCCCTGTCCGTTCACCCGTTGCAAGCCGTCCGCAAGTCCAAAATGCCGACATTTGCATTGGTGCTGGAACAGCACTTGTGCAATGAATGAGCCGGCGGAAAGTGACGGGTGGCAAAGTGGGCAATCAACTCTTCCAAGGTCGGCTGTTGCCGCATGAGCGCATCTTGTGGAGTGGAACGCCCGCGCAGGGATTGCTCTTCTCAAGTCGCGACATCTTCCTGATACCGTTCAGCCTGCTCTGGTGCGGCTTTGCGATTTTCTGGACCTATTCGGCGTCTAGACAGGGCGCGCCGTTGTTTTTCGACGCCTGGGGAGCGATGTTCGTCTGCATCGGCCTCTTCATGGTCTTCGGCAGATTTATATTCGACGCCTGGCTGAGGCAGCGGATATATTATGCGGTGACGAACAGGCGCATCCTGATCCTGCGCCGCGCCCCATCGGCCAACTTCACATCGATCGACCTCGAACGCGTTCCCGATGTTCAGTTGACCGGCGAAACCGCGACGAGGGGAACTTTGCGCTTCGGAGCCGCCACGTCGGCATATCCGTTCTCACGGATGAACGGATGGTTTCCGGCTCTCGATCCGGTCCCGCAGTTTCTCGGTATAGAGCAGCCGCAGCGCGTGTTCGACCTCATCATGAAAACCCGGCGCGACGATGCCCGGGCTGACCGGTCCCCGTCCGCCGCATAGCCGACTGTTCAAGCCGCTCCCTTTGCTCTATGCCGCAATGCAACCATGTTCGCCCGGCATAGGCGAAAACCGGGATCGAAGGCCAATGAACGACGCAAACCCGCCCAACCGCTGCCGTATCGTGCTGATCGCGCCGCCGCTCGTGCCGGCGGAGCAGATCTGCGCGGCCTTCGAGGGCGGCGACATCGCCTCGCTGATCCTGCCCGACAACGGCATGGACGATGCTTCCTTCCAGGCCTTCGCCGAGAAGATCGTGCCGGTCGCCCAAGGCGCCGGCATCGCCGTCATCATCGCCGGCGACAGCCGCATCGCCGGGCGCGTCCAGGCCGACGGCATCCATGTCGAAGCAAAACCCAAGGAGCTTGCCGAGACGATCGAGCGCCTGGCCGGCAAGATGATGGTCGGCGCCGGCGGCGCCAAGACCCGCGACGAGGCGCTGGAGCTCGGCGAGGAGCGGCCCGACTACATGTTCTTCGGCCGTTTCGGCTATGACAACAAGCCGGAGCCGCATCATCGCAACCTCGCCCTCGGCGAATGGTGGGCTGAGATGATTTCGATCCCCTGCATCGTCATGGGCGGCTCCGAGCTTGCTTCCGTCGAGACGGTGGCCGCGACCGGCGCCGAGTTCGTGGCGCTGTCCAGCGCCGTCTTTGCCGACGGTCGCGACCCCCGGGCGGCGATCGCCGCCGCCAACGCGCTGCTCGATGAAACCGCGCCGCGTTTCGAGGACTGACATGCGCCTGCGTGGGCCTTGCCTGGTGGTCCTGGCCGGCCTGCTTGCGCAGGCGGCGATGGCGGCCGAGACCGTCCCGCTGCCGCAGCCGCGGCCGGAGACCAGCGCACCGGACAAAAGCGCACCCGACCCAGCCAAGCCGGATGCAGGCGCGCCGAATACGGCCACACCCAACGCAGGCACGCCGGACACAGCCGCGCCGGCCACCGGCGCGCCGGATCCGAGCAGGTTCGGCGGCGGCCCGCATATCGACAAGCCGATCCAGAACACCTTGCCGCAGCCGGCCACCATGACGCCGCCATCGGCCGACACCGTCAATCCCGACCGCTTCGGCGCCAAGCAGCCGGACGCCGCCTACGGCGCCTTCCAGCGCGGCCTTTACAAGACCGCCTACAACCTTGCCATGGAGCGCGCCAAGAACGGCGATCCGGCGGCCGAGACGCTCGTGGCCGAAATCCTGTCGCGCGGACTGGGTGTGCCGCTCAATCCGGCCGAGGCCGCGAAATGGTACGCGCTGGCGGCCGAACAGGGCGTGCCGGAGGCGCAGTTCCAATATGCGCTGATGCTATTGGACGGCCGCTATGTGAAGAAGGACGAAAAGGGCGCCTTCGCGCTGATGCAGGCCTCGGCCGAGGCCGGTAACCGGCTTGCGCAGTTCAACTTCGCCCAACTGCTCGTCCAGCAGGATCCCGGCGATGCCGGCCTTGCGAAGGCCGCCGTCTACTATGAGCGCGCGGCCGCCACCGGCCTTGCTGACGCGCAATATGCGATGGCGCAGCTCTATGCCAACGGGGCCGGCGGCAAGCCGCATGACGACGCCCAGGCACGCATGCTGCTGGCGCAGGCCGCGCGGCAGAACTATGACACCGCGCAGATCGACCTCGCCACGTGGATGATCGAGGGACGCGGCGGCGGGCGCGACCTGAAATCGGGCTTTGCCTGGATGAAGCGGGCGGCGCAAGGCGGCAATGTCGCCGCCCAGAACCGCCTCGCCAAGCTCTATATGGGCGGCATCGGCACCGACCCGGACCTGATCCTCGCCGGCGCCTGGTACATCGTCGCCCGCCGCGCCGGGCTGATCGACCCGCGGATGGACGATTTCCTGCAGGGCCTCGACGACGATCAGACCAAGCAGGCGCTGCAGAAGGCCAACCGCCTGCCTTGACGCGTGGCGCCAGGGACGGCATGCCCGGGCCGCCTTGGGTCCCCTCCCTTGCCACTATGCGCGATTTGTGGTCTTGGAGGCGCCAAAGCGCGACCCGCGCGTGAAAAATCTCACTCGGATCAGTTCATCATGGCCAAGATCAGTGGCAGCGAAATCCGCCCCGGCTATGTCATCGAGCACGATGGCGGCCTGTGGGTGGCGGTCAAGACCAATACCGTCAAGCCCGGCAAGGGCGGCGCCTACAATCAGGTCGAGCTGAAGAACCTGATCAACGGCACCAAGCTCAACGAGCGCTTCCGCTCGGCGGAGACCGTCGAGCAGATCAGGCTCGACCTGAAGGATTTTTCCTTCCTCTACGAGCAGGGCGATGCGCTGGTCTTCATGGATACCGAAAGCTACGAACAGCTCGAGCTGGCGAAGGACTTCGTCGGCGAGCGCGCCGCTTTCCTGCAGGACGGCATGATGGTGACGGTGCAGCTCTACGAGGAGCGGCCGATCGGCATTTCGCTGCCCGACCAGGTGACGCTCACCATCACCGAGGCCGACCCGGTGGTGCGGGGCCAGACGGCCGCCTCCTCCTACAAGCCGGCGGTGCTGGAGAACGGCATCCGCGTGCTGGTGCCGCCTTTCATCTCGGCCGGCGAGCGCATCGTCGTCGACACCAACGAAATCACCTATATGCGCCGCGCAGATTGACCGGCCGAAAGCAGGAATAAAAAATGGCGCGTTCCGCTCTCCTCAACGTCATGGTCCAGGCCGCGATGAAGGCCGGCCGCTCGCTGTCGCGCGACTTCGGCGAGGTGCAGAACCTGCAGGTCTCGATGAAGGGACCGGGCGACTATGTCAGCCAGGCCGACCGCAAGGCCGAGGAGATCGTGTTCGCCGAGCTGTCGAAGGCGCGGCCGGGCTACGCCTTCCTGATGGAGGAGCGCGGCGCCGTCGAAGGCGAGGACGCCCAGCACCGCTGGATCGTCGATCCGCTCGACGGCACCACCAATTTCCTGCACGGCATCCCGCTCTTTTCAGTGTCGATCGCGCTCGAACGCCAGGGCCAGATCGTTGCCGGCGTCATCTACAATCCGGCGATGGACGAGCTCTACACGGCCGAGCGCGGCGGCGGCGCCTTCATGAACGACCGCCGGCTGCGCGTTGCCGGGCGCTCCAAGTTGATCGATAGCGTTATCGGCTGCGGCGTGCCGCATCTCGGCCGCGGCCAGCACGGCAATTTCCTGATCGAATTGCGCAACGTCATGGC
>NZ_RZTO01000042.1:0-15240 GCF_003997225.1 Mesorhizobium sp. M2C.T.Ca.TU.002.02.1.1 | reverse complement strand
ACCTTCGACCTCTCCGGAGGACGCACCACCTACTGACCTCACGCCGCCCGCCGCGAAACCTATCGTCCGGCCGCAAGCCGCTCCGGCAGGAAATCGACGAAGACGCGGACCTTCGGCGAAAGGTGGCGGTTGGACGGCCACAGCATGCGGAACTGGCCGCGGCCGTCGACATGCTCGTCGAGCACGGTTCGCAGTGTTCCCTCTTCCAGCGCCTCCCGCACCAGGAAATCGGGCATGCAAGCGATGCCGAGACCGGCGATCGTCGCGCCCTTCAAAGCCTCCATGTTGTTGCAGGTCAGCATCGAACGAATCTGCGGCGCGGCGCTCCCGGTGATGAACGGCCAGTTGAGCAGCCTGCCGCTGTTGAGAAAGCGGAAGTGAATGCCGAAATGCGCCGCGAGATCCGCCGGGGTGCCGGGCGTGCCATGCCGATCGAGATAGGAAGAGGCCGCGCACAAGATCATGCGGAAAGGCGCGACCGGCCTCGACACCAATCGTGAATCGGGCAGTTCGCCGCTGCGGATCGCGACGTCGATACCCTCTTCGATGACGTCGACGATGCGATCGTTGAAATCGATGTCGAGCTCGATTTCCGGGTATCGCGCCATGAATTCCGACAGCACCGGCAAAAGCAGATGATAGGTGACGATCGGGGTGGAGATGCGCAGTCGTCCGCGTGGCGTCTCGCGTGTCCGCGACAGCATCGCCTCCGCGTCTTCGATATCGTCGAGGATGCGGCGCACCCGCTCGTTGAACAGCTTGCCCTCCTCGGTCAGGCCGATGCGCCGCGTGCTGCGCTGCAGGAGCCGCACGCCGAGCTCCTGCTCGAGCCGGGCGACGCTCTTGCCGACGGCGGAAGCCGAGATGCCGAGCGCCCGTCCGGCGGTGACGAAACTGCCGAGCTCGGCGGTGCGGGCGAAGGCAAGAAGGCCGTTGAGACGATCCATCGCTTGAATCATTCGAGCGTTTCATTCCGGGATGATCGGAGATCTAATACTATTCTGCCGTAAATGTCGTCGCCCTATCTTGTCGTTGCGATCGGCGCCACCAGTCAGCGGCACGCCGGCAACCCCGCCTAAGATAGGAAAATCCATGACGTCGATGACCAGAACCGGCCCGACCGGCAGATGGCTCGTGCTGCTGTCGGTCTGCCTTGCCGCCATGACCATGCCGTTGAGCTTTACCGGTCCGGCAGTGGCGCTGTCCCGCATTGCCGCCGATCTCGGCGGCAGTCCGCTCGCCCTCAATTGGGTGACCAACGCCTTCATGCTGACCTTCGGCGCCGGCTTGATGGCAGCCGGAGCATTGGCCGACAATCATGGCCGCAGGCGGATCTTCCTTGCCGGCCTCGCCACCTATCTCCTTGCCGGGCTGGGCTGCATGCTGGCGCCCGGCATCGTCTGGTTCGACATGTTCAGGGCCCTGCAAGGCATTGGCGGCGCCGCCGCCTTCGCCGGCGGAGCCTCCGCGCTCGCGCAGGAATTCGACGGGCAATCGCGGTTGCGCGCCTTCAGTTTCCTCGGCACCAGCTTCGGCATCGGCCTTGCCTTCGGTCCCGTTGCCTCCGGCCTGCTCATCGACGCATTCGGCTGGCGCTCGATCTTTCTTCTCGTGGCGGCGCTTGGCGTTGCCGCCGCCGCGCTTGGCCTGCGCACGATCGCCGAATCGCGCGACCCGGATGCAACCGGGCTCGACTGGGCGGGAGCCGGCACCTTCACGGTCGCGCTTGCCGCGCTGACCTACGGCGTGCTGCAGGCGCCGCAGAGCGGCTGGGCCAATCCCTTCGTTATCGCGCTCCTCGGCGTGGCCGCCGTCTTCTTTGCCGCCTTCGTCATCGTCGAGCGGCGCGTGCGCCGGCCGATGCTGGACCTGACGCTGTTTCGCTTCCCGCGTTTCGTCGGCGTCCAGTTCCTGGCTGCGGCGCCTGCCTATGCCTTCGTCGTCCTCCTCGTGCTCCTGCCGATCCGTTTTATCGGCATCGAAGGGATGAGCGAGATCAAGGCGGGGCAATTGATGATCTGCCTCTCCGGGCCGCTGCTGATCTTGCCGCTGCTGGCCGGCCAGGCGGCACGCCGGATCGCTCCGGCGACGATCTGCGGTGCGGGCCTCCTCGTCGCCGCGGCCGGTCTGGTCTGGCTGAGCCGCGTGCCCGCGGCGGACAGCGCGCTGGTGGCTCCGCTGATCCTGATCGGCATCGGCATCGCGTTGCCCTGGGGGCTGATGGATGGACTGGCGGTCAGCGTCGTGCCGAAGGAGCGCGCCGGCATGGCGGTCGGCATCTTCAACACCACCCGCGTCGCCAGCGAGGGCGTGGCCTTGGCCATCGTCACGGCGGCCTTGTCGGGTTTCACGGCCACGCAGCTTGGCGCTCAAGGACTGGCCTCGCCTGGCGAGGCGGCCGCGGCGGCCCAGCTACTGGCAACCGGCAATATCAGCGAAACGGTGCAACATCTGCACTTGGCCGACGCCACTGCCCTTGTCCAAGCCTATGAGACGGCTTTCGACCGGCTGCTCATCGTGCTGGCGACGATCACCGTGCTCACCGCCATCGTCGTCTTCCTTGGCTTGCGCCGCGGATCGGCATCGGAACAACACGTCGCGCCTGTCCCGGCCTGCCAGGAAGGATGACGCTACGTGACGCCGTCAAGTCCGGCGAGGTATAAAAAATACTTGACTCACATACTCATATTTGAGAGCGCGGAAGCGCAACCAAAACATGAGAACTGGAGACAGGTTAATGCCGAAGCGGTCGAGGACGTGGCGCCGGGGATTGTCATTGCTGGCGGGCAGCGCCATCCTCGGCCATGCCTGGCCGGCACTTGCCCAGGACGGCGGCGACGCCACCGTTCTCGACAGGATCGAGGTGACCGCCGAGAGCAACGAGATCCTGAAGCAGGACGGCTATGTCGCCAAGAAGGACCGCATCGGCACCAAGACCGACACGCCCATCGCCAGGATCCCGCAGGCGGTCTCGGTCGTCACGCAGAAGCAGATCGAGGACCAGAAGCCGCGTACGCTGAACGACGCGCTGGGCTATACGGCCAGTGCCAATCCAAACAGCTTCGGTTTCGACACGCGCTACGACGCCTTCTTCCTGCGCGGCTTCCAGGCCTTCTACAACGGCATGTTCCGCGACGGGCTGCGCCAGTACAACGGCCCTTCCGCCTGGTTCAAGACAGAACCCTACGGCATCGAGGGCGTCACCATCCTGAAGGGACCGGCCTCCTCGCTCTACGGCGTCAGCGGTCCGGGCGGCATCGTCAACGTCGTCACCAAGCGCCCCAAGGACGAGCCGTTCCATGAGATCGAACTGCTGGCCGGCGAGCACAACCGCTTTCAGGCGGCGCTCGATGCTTCCGGGCCGGTCAATGACGACGGCAGCATCCTCTACCGCTTCACCAGCCTCGGCCGCCTGAGCGAGACCGGCCTGCCCGACTATCCCGACGGCAAGCTCTATCTGGCGCCTGCCGTTACCTTCAAGCCGGACGAGGACACCAAGCTCACCATCCTCGGCGAATATTCCAAGTCCGTAACCGGCGGCACCGCGGCTTTCTACAATTCCGCCTATGGCGTGCTGTCGAACGTCTATGAAGGCGATCCGGCCTGGAACGATTTCACCCAGGATCAGGGGCGCATCGGCTACGAGTTCGAGCACCGCTTCAACGACTGGCTGACCGTGCGCCAGAACCTGCGCTACAATGCTGTCGATTCAGACATCGAATACAGCGGCCACTATTCGATCGGCGCCGATCAGCCGCTTGAGCGCTACTGGGGCCACTACACCGAGACGATGAAGAACTTCGTCGTCGACAACATGGCGCAGCTCGAATTCGACACCGGCCCGGTCAGGCACACCGCGATTGCCGGCATCGACTACGCCTGGTCGGATTATGACGCCGGCAGCGGGCTCTCCTACGTCTCGGTCGAGGATATCAAGGCCGCCCCCGTCCCCCATTCCGGCGGGCAGGAGATGAACCAGCTCGGCGTCTACCTGCACGACCAGATGGAATGGAGCGATTTCACCCTCTTCACCAGCGGTCGCTACGACTGGGTCGACACCACCTCCACCGCCGCCGATTTCAGCCAGTCGAAGCAGAAGGACAGCGCCTTTTCCGGCCGCGTCGGCCTCTCCTACCGGACCGAATGGGGCATCATTCCCTACATCAACTATTCGACCTCGTTCTCGCCCAATATCGGCTTCGTCTATGACGACGTCTCAAGTTCTGTCGGCCGCGTCGCCCGCCCGACCATCGCCACGCAGAAGGAGATCGGCGTCAAATACGAAATCCCCGACCACAACGCGACCGTCAGCGCCGCGCTGTTCGACATCGACCAGAAGGACGGCGTCGTCTTCGACGCCTCGACCGGCATCAACAAGCAGCGCCAGCTTGACCTCAACTCGCGCGGCGTCGAGCTGGAAGCCAATGCCTCGCTCGACAATGGCTTCAGCGTCATCGCCTCCTATACCTATCTGCGCGTGAAGATCGAACGCGGCGCAGAAGGCACCGACGGCAAGGAACTGTCGGCGACGCCGAACCATATCCTGTCGCTTTGGGGTCATTACCAGTTCGAGAACGGCACGCTTGAAGGGCTCGGGCTCGGCGCCGGCGTGCGTTTCGCCGGCGCGAGCTACGGCGACGACACCAACACGTTCAAGAACGACGCGCGCGCCTTCGTCGACGCCTCGCTGTCCTACGATTTCGGCTATCGCAACCCGAAGCTCGAAGGCGTGAAGCTGCAGATCAACGCCAAGAACCTGTTCGACAACCAGCAGACGATCTGTTCGGCCGGCTATTGCTACCGCGATGAGGGCCGCTCGCTGTTCGGCAGTCTGCGCTATCGCTTCTGATGTCGGTCTCCGTCTCGAACCGGACCGCCTTGTCGCCGGCCGCCATCGTCGCTGCGATCGGCGGCCTCTATGTGGCGCAGAGCGTGATCGGCGGCATCACCTGGACAGGTCTGCCGGCCGTCATGCGCGACCAGGGCCTGCCGCTCGACCGTATCGGCCTGCTCACCTTGATCGCCCTGCCATGGGCGCTGAAGTTCCTGTGGTCGCCGGCGGTGGAGCGCTACCGGCTTCCGCCGGCAGGCAGGAACCGCACCGGCGCGATCGTCCTCGTCGGCGGCCTCGTCTCCATCGCCGGACTGCTGGCCGTCGCCCAGCTCGGCCCGGCCGCCTTCTGGCCCGTGGTCGCCTGCCTGACGGTGGTCGCCTTTGCAGCTTCGACGGTCGACATCGCCTGCGACGGCTTTGCGGTGCAGAACCTTGCCGGCAAAAATCTCGGCTGGGGCAATGCCGCCCAGGTCGGCGGCGCCTATCTCGGCTCGGCGATCGGCGCCGGCCTGTTCCTCTATCTGGTCGAAATCCATAGCTGGCGCGCGGCGGTGTCGGCCATGGCCTCGTTGCTTGTGCTGCTCGGGCTGCCCTTCCTGCTCGGCATCGCCACCAAATCGCGCGAGGAAGTGCGCGAGCACGTGCCCTCACTCGGCACGGCGCTGCGGCGCCCGCAGATACGTCGCGGCCTGGCGGCGTCGGCGATCTATGTGCTGGCGCAGAAGGCGGCGCTGACCATGCTCGGCCCGTTTCTCGTCGATGCCGGGCTCAGCCTTTCCACCATCGGCCTGGTCAACGGCGCCGGCGGCATGATCCTCGGCGGAGCGGCAGCGCTTGCCGGCGGCGCGCTCGTCCGGTGGCTGGGCACGCGCAGCGTGCTTGTGCTTGCGCTCGTTCTGCAGGCCGGATCGCTGTTCATCCTCGCCGCCTTCGCTTTTTCGGGCGTTTTCCCGACAGGTCCCCTGGTAACCGTCGCGATGCTGAGTTCCTCCGGCATCATGGCGCTCGGCTTCGTGGCGCTCTATGCGCAATTCATGCGCTGGTCGGATCCAAGGCAGGCAGGTGTCGATTTCACGCTTTTCCAATGCATGGACGCACTCGTCAGCATGGCGGGCGGCATCCTGGCCGGCTATGCGGCGCAGCATCTAGGCTATGGCGCGCTGTTCGGCGGCGCCGGCGTCATCGCGCTGCTGGCGGCACCGGGGATCGCCATGGTCAGCGACCGCGACTGAAGACGGAACTATCCCTCGCCGGCCCCGTCTTCGCCCGACGCGCCGCGGCGCCAATAGGCGGTGACAAGATGCCGGTCGCGCGGCAGGCCCCATTCCTTGCGCACGATCCGGCGGATCTCGCGGAAGTCGGTGAACTCGCATCCGGCCCAGACAAAGAGGTCGTCGGCCCCGCTGCCGCGCTCGCGCAGCGCCCCCGGCAGCAGGCCGGCGCGGCCTGCTTCGCGGCCGTACCGATAAAGCCAATGGACGGCAATGTTTTCGCCCGCCGCCAACGTCACGCGATCTTGCGGACCATCGACCTCGATGAAGGCCTCGGCACGGACGGACGGCGCAAGCTCCTCCAGCATCCGGCCGATCGCCGGAAGCGCGGTATCGTCGCCCAGAAGAAAGAGGTTCGATGCCTCGGGCACATCGCCGCCGCCGGGGCCGATCATGCCGATGATGTCGCCGACCCGCGCATTCTGCGCAAAGCTCGCGGCCGGCGTCTCGGCGCCGGGATGCAGCACGAAGTCGATGTCGAGCCAGCCCTCGGCCACGTCCAGCGCGCGGATCGTGTAGACGCGGATGGTCAGCGCATCCTCGCCCGAGGGCCAGACGATCAGCCCGTCCGCGCCCATGGTCGGCCAGACCGCCTGGCGTCCGGCCGGCGGCAGCAGAAGCCGGACATGAAATCCGCCATGGGCGAAGCGGCCGAGGTCGCGGCCCGAGAAGCGCACGCGCTGCATATGCGGCGACAGCCGCATCGAGGAAAGGACCGAAATCTCGCGGAAGAACACCGGCGCGCCGGCATCTGTGCCGTCGCCATGCCAGCGCAGGCCTTCGGTGGTGCGCAGATGCGCGGCGATGTGGCCGGCGAAGATCATCTTCATGTAGGAGAGGCAGGTCTCGTCTTCCGCCGCGACGCGGACCAGCACACCGCTGTCGTCGAACGAGGCATTCAACGTGCCGTAATGCATGCGGAATTCCCATCGGCCGGCAACGCCGGTGTCGATCTCATAATCGCTATGCTCGGCGCGCAGCCTGTCCATCACCGCGCGGATGTCATCGTTCTGGATACGGGTTTGCGCGCTCAACAGATTCATCGCCGGGCCTTTCGATACCGAGTGCGCGAGACCTGCTGAAGCTCGGTATCGCCAGGCGCCGGCATGCCACAGCGCAAGCGGCATTGCCACTAAAACATGATTATAAAAGTCATATTTTTGGATGAAGCCGCGCGAAGCTCCGTGACGCATCCGGTTTCAGCGGATGACCAGGCTCGCGATCCGGTCGCCGTCCAGCGTGAAGGCCATGTCGCCCTCGCCGTTGAAGCCGTTGCCGGTCACGGCGACGCGGGCATGGTAGACGCCGTCGCGCTCTGCGACGCCAACGATGCGAAGATTGGACTGGACGCCGATATTGTCCGACTGGTTCCACCGCGCGACCCCGTCGCGGCCGTGGAAATCACGGCCCCAGTCGCTCAAGAAGGCATCATCGGTGAAGGTAGCCAGAAAGGCTTCGCTATCACCGGCGTTGGTGGCTTCGACAAAGCGGCGGATCGGATCAGGTGTGGTCATTAATCCAGCCTATGCATCAAATCATCATCCAGCCAGCGGCCGAAAAAATAGACAAGCTGCTTGTGCCACCACGGCCAGTCATGGCTGACGTCGCCGCCCCAATAGTCGACCCAGGCCGGGATGGATTTGTCGCGCAGCACCTGTTCCAGCTCGCGCGTCTCGACCAGCATGCGCTCTTCCCAGGCGCCCTGACCGCAGCAGAAGATCAGCCTGAGCGCCCTGAACCGCCCGAGCAGCTTCTGGTCGACGATGCCGGGCAGGTAATCGAGCGGCGAGTTGAAATAGATGTTGCCTTCAAGCGCCCGGCCGAAAAAGTCGCGGGCCGAATAGACGCCGGACAGCGAGATCACGCCGCTCGCCAGTTCCGGGAAGCGGAACACGAAGTTCGACGAGTGGTAGCCACCCATCGAGCAGCCGCAGAACAGCGGCTTCAAGCCGCGTCCGCCGTTAGACTTGGCGGCGACCGCCTGCAGCTCAGGCAACGCCTCCTCGCGCACATAGCGGAAATAGGCCTCGTGGCGGGCGATGCGATGCGCCGCGTCGGCATGCTTGTCGAAGAAGGATTCCGAATCGATGCCGTCGAGCGTGAAGAGCTGGATGCGGCCGGTGTCGATGAAGTCGGCAAGTGCCGCGACCCCGCCGGAATCCTCGAACTGGTAGAAGCGCCCTTGCGAGGTCGGGAACACCACCACCGGGCGCCCGGCATGGCCGTAGCGCTTGTATTCCATGTCGCGGCCGAGATTGCGGGCATGGCCCTTGTGATAGGAGACGTCCATCGGCTCAGGCCTTTTCCGCGTGGATATAGTCGACCGCCTGGCGCAGCGCCTTCTGATCCTTCGAACGCATCTGGTAGGCGTAATTGCCCATGGCGCGGCTGAAGACCTCTTCGATGGCCTGGTGATGGACGATCTTGTCGCCGTGGGCGGCTAGCACGTCCGCATGGCTGTGCAAATAGTCGATATGGCGTTTGCGGCTGGCATAGGCGGCAAAATACCTGCCCTTGTAGGGGCCGCCGGCGGCATCCTTGACTACCATGTCGGCCCAGGCGGCATAGACGTCGATGTCGAATGTGTAGTTGATGGCGTCGGTCATCCAGGCGCCGGGCGGGCGCATGTTGACCTCGAGCGCGATGATGCGCTCGTCCCTGGTCTCGAACAGCTCGATGTGGAAGAAGCGCTCGCGCACGTCGAACGCTTTCAGGATCTTGCGCCCTGCCTCCTCGACCGCCGGAGTGATTTCGGGGAAGCAGGTGTAGCTCATATGGCGGTCCTTGTTGACCGCATCCATGATGCTCTGGTCGTAGCGGTGGCTCGCCGCCAGCACCACCTCGCCGTCGCGGTTGACCAGCCCGTCGAAGGTCACCACCAGCCCCTCGATGAATTGCTCCATGACGAAGGTGACCCCCTCGGGCTTGTCCCTGAAGAACTGGTCGAGCTCCTTGGCGTTGGAGATCTTGAAGGTGTTCGAGGCGCCGGAGCCCGAATCCGGCTTGACCACCACCGGGTAGCCGACGCGACGGATGAAGGTCATGGCGCCGGTGCGATCGGAGCATTTGCGCTGCGGGATGGTCTCCACGCCGCTCTTGCGGAAGAAGGCGCGCATGCGGCTCTTCCGCTTCAGATTCTTCACGAAATCGACCTTGGTGCCGAAGATATTGAAATCGGTGCGGATGTTGGCTTCCAGCTCCAGCCAATGCTCGTTGAGCGACTCGAAGCGGTCGATGCGGCCCCATTTGTGGATGAAATGCCCCATAGCCCGGAACACGGCATCGTAATCTTCCATGTCGGCGACGCGGTAATATTCCGATAGCGCCGCCTTCAGCTTGCCGCTCAAGGTCTCGTAAGGCGCATCGCCGATGCCCAGCACAGTGGCGCCCGCCTTCCTCAGCCGGTCGCAGAACTCGGCGCCGTTGGCGGGAAAATGCGGCGAAAAGAACACGAAGTTCATGGATGACCCCTCCCCGGCGGCTGCCGCCGATGGCTGAGTCTGGCGCATTTGCGGCGCGCGGGGAAGTCCATCCGCAGGTCGGGGATCGCGATCCGCCATGCGTCCCGCTTGCCTCCGCCGTCCCGCTCCTGTAAGAGAGCCGCCATGACCATGCGCGTCCGCTCCGTCGCTTCCTCTCGCACCGGCTTTGCCGGCGAGACCGCGCGCGCGCTCGCTTCGACCCTGCTTCTTCTCGGCCTTATCGGCGATCGCCGGGCTCGCTGAAGGAGCGCCCGGCGGTCGATACCCGCCGCCTCAGGCGCATGCTCCTTGGCAAAGTCACAATCAAGCGAATGAAATTCTGGTAGAGGCGACGCTCGCCATCAATCCGCCCAAGGCGAACTGCGAGCCGCCCGGAGAAGAGACGATGAACGCACGAGAAGAAATCCGCGCCGGCGAGGCTGAAGCCGGGAAGCGCGCGGCCGGCCACATGCCGGATGCGGCACGCAAATACCAATCCTACCCGACCGTCGGCCTGACCGACCGCACGTGGCCGAACAAGGTGATCGACAAGGCGCCGATCTGGTGCTCGGTCGACCTGCGCGACGGCAACCAGGCCCTGATCGACCCGATGGGTCATGAGCGCAAGGCGCGCATGTTCGCTCTGCTCCTCGACATGGGCTTCAAGGAAATCGAGATCGGCTTCCCCTCGGCCTCGCAGACGGATTTCGACTTCGCCCGCTGGTGCATCGAGGAAGGCGGCGTGCCCGCCGACGTGTCCCTCCAGGTGCTGGTGCAGTGCCGGCCCGAGCTGATCACGAGGACCTTCCAGGCGCTCAAGGGCGCGCACCGGCCGATCGTGCATTTCTACAATTCGACCAGTGAGCTGCAGCGCCGCGTCGTCTTCGAGAAAGACGTCGCCGGCATCAAGCGCATCGCCACCGACGCCGCCAAGATGATCACCGACATGGCGGCCAAGGCCGGCGGCGGCTACCGCTTCGAATATTCGCCCGAAAGCTTCACCGGCACCGAGCTCGACGTCGCGCTGGAGATCTGCAACGCCGTCACCGAGATCGTGAAGCCGACGGCCGACAACAAGCTCATCATCAACCTGCCCTCGACGGTCGAGATGTCGACGCCCAACGTCTATGCCGACCGCATCGAGTGGATGTGCCGCAATCTCGACAACCGCGAGAACCTGATCATCTCGCTGCACCCGCATAACGACCGCGGCACCGGCATCGCCACCACCGAGCTCGGCCTGATGGCCGGCGCCGATCGTGTCGAGGGAACACTGTTCGGCAATGGCGAGCGCACCGGCAATGTCGACATCGTCACGCTGGCGCTCAACATGTTCACCCAGGGTGTCGATCCGGAGCTCGACTGTTCCGACATCAACCGGATGAAGGACGTCTACGAGTATTCGAACCAGCTGAAGATCCCGGAGCGCCATCCCTATGTCGGCGAACTGGTCTACACGGCTTTCTCCGGCTCGCATCAGGACGCCATCAACAAGGGCATCAAGGCGCTGAAGAAGGCCAACACGCCGCTCTGGGAAGTGCCTTATCTGCCGATCGATCCGGCCGATGTCGGCCGCACCTACGAGGCGATCATCCGCATCAACTCGCAGTCGGGCAAGGGCGGCATCGCCTATGTGCTGCAGGCGGATTACGGCCTCAATTTGCCGCGCAATCTGCAGATCGAGTTCAGCCAGGCGATCCAGGCGATCACCGATGCGGAAGGCAAGGAAGTGCCCGTCAAGCGCATCCACGAACGCTTCCTCGAAACCTATGTCGACCAGCCCGGCGCGCGGCTGAAGTTCCTCGACCATCGCACCTTCCCCGACACCGAGGTGAAGGGCCGGCGCATCGTGGAGGCGGAGATCCTCGACAACGGCAAGGAAGTCACCATCACCGGCACGGGCACCGGTCCGATCGACGGCTTCGTCGATGCGCTCTCGCGCCATGTCGGCGTCGACATGTCGGTGCTGGATTATTCCGAGCATTCCTTGCAGCGTGGCTCCAACGCCTCGGCGATCTCCTATGTCGAAATGGAATATCCGGGCGGGAAACTGTTCGGCGCCGGCATCAACACCAACATCGTCGCCGCCTCGCTGGAGGCCGTTGTTTCGGCCGCCAACCGTATCATCGGCCGCCAAGCCGGCTGATCCGATCCAGAGCATTTTGCAGCCAAGCGAAACCGCTTGGCGTCGCACAAATGCGGCTAAAACAAAGAGATAGAGCGGTTTAGCGCTTCCGTGAAACGGTGAACCGCTCTAGTGATGAAGCGTGGCGCGACCCGGCTTGCGCCACACTTCGAAAGCAGACGCGAAGCTGCCATTCGTTAACCGGCGGGGGAATTTTCGGTGGCTTACGCGATCGCATAATAGAAGCATCCTTGTGCGCCGGCGCGAGCGCTATATGATCGCGCCCTAACCTGTGCCGACTTCGGAAGGATCGACACTTGGAGCATGCCCCGCCTGCCGCCCCCGCAGTGCGCGAGACATTGGAGCGACTGCTTGCCAGCGAAACGTTCGGACGCTCCGAGCGTGCACGCAGGCTTTTACGCTATCTGGTCGAACGCGAGCAGGCCGGCGAGGCGGACAGGCTGAAAGGCGTTTCCATCGCCATGGACGTCTTCGGCAAGGACGGCGATTTCGACGCCTCCACCGATGCCGTGGTCAGGGTGCAGGCCGGTCGGCTGCGCGAGCTCCTGGAGCAGTATTTCGCCAATGAAGGTGTCGCCGAGCCGGTGCGCATCGCGATCCCGCGCGGCGGCTATGTCCCTTCCTACGAGCTGAACGCAATTCGGCTGCCTGGCAAAGCCAGGCCCGCCTCCGACAACATCGCGCAGCGGCCCGATGCATCGGCCGAAGCCGCTGCGGCCGTGCTCGAGCATCTCGACAGCTCTGTGCCGGGCGAGCCCGTGGCGCCGATGGCGCCGGCGGCGCCCGCGCAGTCGCTCACGCGGCAGTTGCGGTTCTTCTGGGCTGCCATGGCTCTGGTCATCGTTATGCTCGGCGTGCTCATCGTGCGTCAAAGCAATGCTTTCCTCGGCGGCGGTGACACGGCCTCGAGCGTCGAAACGGCGGGCGTGACCGGCACCGCTGCCCAGCCGACATTCGACTCCCTGCCGCTGATCTACATTGCCGTGAAAGCAGATGGACCGGAGGCGGCTCGCGTCGCGTCCTCGCTGCGCGCCGGCCTTGCCGGTTTCGACACCATCGATTTCATCGGGCGCGACGCGGATTCGACGCGCGACCGGTCCGCCGATCCGATCAGTTTCGTTTTCGAAATTGTTCCCGGCCCCGCTGCCGGCGACGTCACGGTGGAATTGCAGAGCGTCGCGACCGGGCGGGTTCTCCTGTCGCGCAACCTGACATCGGCCGAAAGTGCCCCTGGTGTGGTTGAAAGCAACATCGCCAGCCTCCTCACCTCGACCGTTCCCGCCTCCGGCGCGATCTACAGCTACATCGACCAGAGCGACATCCGGACCAGCCAGATCGGATGCCTGGTGGCCGACGGCCGCTATTATCTCGACATGAGCGCCCAGACGCACGAGGTTGCGTATCGCTGCCTGGAGAAGTTGGTCAGCGAAGGCACCAAATCGTCGCTTGTCTACGCGGAGTTGGCCTCGCTTCATGTGGAGGCCGCCACCACCCACTATCCCTATCCGCCGGAAGCGACGCTCGAAAAGGCCATGTCGCTTGCGCACCGCGCCGTCCAGATGGGGCCGATGAGCCCGCACGCGCATCGCGCCTTAGGCTACCTCAACTCGCGCCTCGGCAACACGGACGAAGCGATCCGCTTGATGCGCAAAGCCTACGAACTCAACCCGTATGATCTCGGCATGGCCGCCGCCTATGGCTACGGGCTGATCTTCGCCGGCAAATATGATGAGGGAACGCCGATCCTGGGTCACGCGGTCGAAGCCTTCAGCGGCCATCCGACCTGGTGGGATTATGGCCTGTTCATCGGAGCCTTCATGCAGGGCGATATGAAGAAGGCCGTGATCGCCAGCGAGTCGCTGCGCACGACGGCATCCAAGTCGCACTATCTGGCCGCGCGGCTGATCGGCGCCAAGATTTCAGGGCGCGACAAGCTGGCGGGCGAGCTTGCCAACGAGCTCACCGCTGAATTCCCGAACTTCGTCGCCGACCCGCGCGCGACATTCGTCGACCGCAAATACCCCGCCGATCTCACCGACCGGCTGGTGCAGTCCTTGCGAGCCGCCGGGATCGGCAACCCGAGCTAATCCAGCGCTGCGTCTGTGTTTGGGCCACAGGATCCCCAAGCACAAAATAAAGCCCTGTGATCCGGCAGGTATTAGGAAATGCTTGCGCCTTGAGCGCCTCACAGGCAACGCAGTCGCAAAAATTTTACTGGCCATGGGTCTGGATCGGGAGCAATTCAGCCACAATTTCTAATTGCGGCTGTCTTCTTCACCGTTCCATTTTCATGCTTCCATTCCCTTATGCCGTCGAGGGCGGCGCTGGTCCGAAGACGATCATCTTTCTGCACGGCTTCGGAGCCTGCTGTGAGATTTGGCGTGACGTCATGGCATCGCTGGCGGCCGAAGCGAGACTGTTGGCCTACGATCTGCCCGGCCATGGGCAGTCCCTGGAATGCGAAGGCATGGGGGGCGCCAAGCCGGCGGCGCGGGCCATCCTGGCCGATCTTGCCGCTCGCCGGTTGGGCAAGGTCCATCTCGTCGGTCACTCCATGGGCGGCGCGATCGCGACATTGATGGCGCTTGCCGATCCCAGTCGGGTGGCCTCGCTCACTCTGTTGGCGCCCGGCGGTTTCGGCCCGGAAATCAACGCAGGCTTGCTGCGCCGCTATGCCGCCGCGACCGGCGGGAAAGATATCCGGGCCTGCCTTGCAGCCATGTCGGGCCCGCGCAGCGTGCCGCCTGACCATGTGGTCGACGCAATCTGCCGGATGCGCGAACGGCCGGGCCAGTTGCGGACCCTGATCGATATGGCGGCGGCGATGACCAAAGATGATCGGCAAGGGGTCATTCCCGGGGCGCAACTGGATACGCTCGACATGCCGGTGATGGTTGTCTGGGGAGTGGAAGATCCGCTCCTGCCTGTCGTGCAGGCCGAGGCTCTGCCGCCGCATTTCCACCTGCATCATGTTCTTGACGCCGGCCATATGCTGGTCGAGGAGGCCCCGGCCCTGGTTGCCGAGATCGTGCGTCGCAACACGCGGCGGCGCGCCAGCCGGTTGCGTCCACCGCTGGGCGCAGCCGCGAGCTGATTGCTGAGTACCCTGCCGGGATCGGCTCCCAGGACCGGCCTCGAAAGCATCCGTAACGCGCTTCATGCGGACCGGGCGGCCACGCGGCTCGTCGTCGGCAGTGCATTTTGCCGGCGACTGTGTTAACTCGCTGTTAACCAACAACGAGGCAGCCGCCCATGAAGGATGCAGGCGACAAAATCACCCCGATAGAGCCGTCGCGAAAGCTCTCGGATGCCATACGCGAGGTCAAGAACGCGTTCGCAGACCGCGATGACGTGGTCGTCGACATGCGCGAGGCGCACCGCATGCGGCTCGATCTGTTGGCGACCGAGCTTGCACCCGTCTTTGCCGATGTCCCGGCCGACATGGACAGCTTCGACTTCGCCGTCTCGTCGGGCCTGCAGCCGCGGCTATGGATCGACGCGGTGAGCCACGTCGCCATGGGGCGCGAC
>NZ_RZTO01000429.1:0-5276 GCF_003997225.1 Mesorhizobium sp. M2C.T.Ca.TU.002.02.1.1 | reverse complement strand
AGGCTAGCGGGCATGAAATGGCCCTTGCGGTTGGCAACCCGCCGCCAGGCGGTCTCGCGATCGATCTTCAGATAGAGGAAGATGATCTCCGGACAAAAGCGGCTCAGCCGGTCGCGATAGGTCCGCTTTAGCGCCGAGCAGGCCGCCACCGCTTTGCGTTTGCCCGCAACCGAGGCCGCGATGTGCTCGCCTATGGCGTCGAGCCAGCCCTCGCGCAGCGCATCCGTCAGCGGCTCGCCGCGTGCCATGCGCGCCACGTTCTCCGGCGGATGCAGCCGGTCTCCTTCGATGAAGCCGGCGCCGAGCGCTCCGGCGAGCGCCTCGCCGACCGCCGTCTTGCCGCAACCGGCAACACCCATCACGACGACGGCCGGCGCGGTCCGAAGATCGTTCATGCGAAGCTCCGGGATCTGCGGTCTTGCGCTTGCCTCATCCACGGTCAGCGGCTTGCCGGCGCGCGCCCGTAGAGCAGAAGCATGGCGACGATGACGACGCCATAGATGATCTGCCGTCCGGCCTCGGGCATCTGCATGACCGAGAGAATCGACTGCAGCAGCGTGATCAGGATCACGCCGGCCACCGTGCCGAGATAGGAGCCGCGCCCACCCAGGATCGACGTGCCGCCGAGCACGACGGCGGCGATCGACGGCAGCAGATAGGCATCGCCCATGGACTGCGCCGCCTTCGATGCATAGCCCGCCAGAAGCACGCCGCCAAAGGCGGACAGCCCGCCGGAAACGGCGAAGGCGATCATCACGATGCGGCGCGTGTCGATGCCGGAAAGATAGGCGGCGCGCTCGCGGTTGCCGATGCCGTAGACGGCCCGGCCGAAGCTGGTGCGGGTCAAGACGAAGACCATCGCGGCGCCGATCAGCGCCCAGATGATGACGGCATTGGGAACGCCTGGAATGGTGAAGCCCGTCGCCAGATAGCGCATCGCCGCCGTCGCCGAATCCTGTGGCGAGAAACCGCCGGTGTAGACCACCATCAGGCCTTGCGCGACGGCGTTGGTGGCCAAGGTGATGATCATCGAGGGAATGCGCAGATAGGCGACACCGATGCCGTTGACGATGCCGATCGCCACACCGCACAGCACGCCGAAGGGAATGGCCAAAGCGATGCCGGCCGGCCCGTAGGCGGCCGCAGCGCAAGCCATCATGGCGCCTGCGGCGACGGACCACGGCACGGAAAGATCGATCTGGCCGAGCAGGATGACCAGCATCATTCCGGTGGCGATGACGCCGAGGAAGGACGCGACCTTCAACTGCTGCAGCAGATATTCCGGCGACAGGAAGCTGCGCGAATAGAGGCTGCCGAGCAAAAGCAGGATGACGATGCAGGCGAAGGCCGTGAGCACCGCCGGGTCGGCGCGGCGCAGAAACTTGGGCATGCGGCCGGCAATACCGAGTGTCGTTTCGCTCACAGGAACCACTCCAGCCGGTTGCGCACTCTGAACAGCGCGAAAGCGCCGAGGCTGACCGCGATCAGCAGGATAACGCCCTGGAACAGCGGCTGCCAGAGCGGATCGAAGTCGAAGACGAACAACAGGTCGCCGATGGTGCGGAAGGCGAGCGCGCCGAAGATCGCGCCGATGGCGCTGCCCTTGCCGCCGAACAGCGAGACGCCGCCGAGCACGACCGCCGCGATCGAGAACAGCGTGTAGGAATTGCCGCTCGCATAGGCCGCCTCGCCCGTATAGGTGAAGAAGGTGAGGAACAGGCCGCCGACCGAGGCCAGCACGCCGGCCAGCGCATAGGCGATGAACTTGCCGCGCCGGATCGGCACGCCCGACATATAGGCAGCCGTTTCGGACGAGCCCGCGGCGTAAGCCGCGCGGCCGAATTCCGAACGGCTGAATGGCACCCAGACGACCAGCACGACGACGAGCAGCGCGACCAGCGAGGTCGGGATCACGTCGAAAAGCTTTCCCGTCAGCGCGTCGGCCAGGTCTTCATTGACCGATCCGCCCGGAAACGGCCGCAGCAGGAGCCCGATGCCGTAGTAGACAGCGCCGGTGGCGATCGTGGCGACGATCGGCTGCAGCCGACCATAGATGACGATGGCGCCGTTGATCGCCCCGCAGACCAGTCCCGCAGCGAGGACCGCGATCACGCCGAGCGTCGTCTCCAGCGGCGTGCCGACCACCAGCCAGGACGCCAGGCAATTGGTGAGAAGCAGGATCATGCCGACCGACAGGTCGATGCCGGCGGTGATCACCACCAGCGTCTGCGCCATGGCGACGAAGGCCAGGAGCACGCCCTTGTTGGCGGCCGTCTGCACGACATTGGCGGTGAACCCCGCGGGATGGTTCGTCGTGTAGATGATGAACATGACGATGAAGATGCCGAGCGCCAGCAGCGTTCCGCGCTGCTCGGCCAGTAAGTAGCGCCAGTCCTTCACGCGCCCGCTCCCTGCTTCATGTCGGCGCCTTCGCCATGGATATTGAGCGCGCTGGCGATCAGCGCGTGCTCGGTGATGTCGGCGCCGACGAGCTCGCGCTTGACGCTGCCGTCATAGAGCACGAGCACGCGGTCGCAGCAGCCGATCAGTTCGTCATAGTCGGTCGAATAGAACAGGATCGCGGCGCCTTGATCCGCCAGCTTGCGCATCAATTGGTAGATTTCCTGCTTGGTGCCGACATCGATGCCGCGCGTCGGGTCGTTGAGCAGGATGATGCGCGGTTGCCGCATCAGCCATTTGGCGATGACGACCTTCTGCTGGTTGCCGCCCGAGAGCGCGCCGACGGGAATGTCGAGCCCCGCCGTCTTGATCGCCAGCAGCCCGACCATGTCGTCGATCAGGCGCTGTTCGGCGGCGCGATCGATGATGCCGCCCTTGGCCAGCCGGTCGAGCGCCGCGAAGGAGAGGTTTTCGCGCACCGTCATCGGCAGCATCAGCCCCTCGGTCTTGCGATCCTCGGGGATCAGCGCCATGCCGATGCCGTCGTCGCTGGCTGCCTTCGGACTGGAGATGGAAGCCTGCTTGCCATCGATCAGCACCTCGCCGCGCAGGCCGCGCAGCACGCCGAAAAAGGCAAGCAGCAATTCGCGCTGGCCCTGCCCGTCGAGGCCGCCCAGGCCGACGACTTCGCCGGCCCTGACGCTCAGCGAAATATTGTCGAGCCGGTCGGCCCAGGAGAGATTGCGCGCCTCGAGCACCGGCGTGGCAGCCGGTGCGGCAGCGGGTTTCGGCGGGAAGATGTGGCTGTATTCGCGGCCGATCATGAGCTCGACCACCTCATTGTCGCTTTTGGTTCCGGCCTTGTAGCTCGCGACATTGCGGCCGTTGCGGAAGACAGTGCAGTGATCGGCCAATTCGGCGATCTCGTTCATGCGGTGCGAGATGTAGAGCAGCGCCAGTCCTTCCGAGCGCAGCCGCTTCAGCACCTCGAAGACCTTGGCGACATCCGCCGCCGTCAGCGCCGAGGTCGCTTCGTCGAGGATCAGGATGCGCGGCTTGCGGGCCAGCGCCTTGGCGATCTCCACCATCTGCCGGCGCGACAGCGGCAGGTCCTTGACCAGGGCGCGGGGATGGATGTCGGAGGCGCCCGCGCGGGCGAGAGCCTCTTCCGCTATCTTCCGCTGCGCCTTGCGGTCGATCATGCCGAAGCGCTTCGGTGGATCGGAAATGACGATGTTGTCGGCGACGCTCAATTCCGGGATGAGCGACAGTTCCTGGAAGATGCAGACGATGCCGGCCTGGTTGGCGGCGGCCGGCGAGGCGAAACTCACCTCGCGCCCGTCCAGCGTCATGCGGCCTTCGTCGGGCGCCACGACGCCCGCCATGGTCTTGATCAGCGTAGACTTGCCGGCGCCGTTCTCACCGAGAATGGCGTGGATGCTGCCGGCGGTGACTTCAAGATCGGCCTTTTCCAAGGCTCTGACGCCGCCATAGCGCTTGGATATGCCTTCCATGCGGAAGAGCGGAACCGCACCGTCCATTGAGCCTCCAGGTAATATCTGCATGAAGCGGCGCCGCGGCTGATCCGCGGCGCCAAGCCATCGATTTGGAAGCTTACTGGTCCGCCTTGGTCTGGCCCATGATTTCCTGCGCGCTGAAATTGATGCCGCAGGTCGGGAAGGAATTGCCGACGAAGAAGTTGTCGGATTCCTTCGGGAAGTAGTCGGTCCCTTCCTTCATGTCCGGATCCGAGGCGATCGCCAGCGGCAGTTTCACTTCCTGCGGCACCACCTCGCCTTCCAGCGCCGCGATCGCGGTCTTGATGGCCACCGCGACCTGCGCCGGACCGGAGCCGGCCGAAGTGCATTTCAGCCCATCGGCCGAATGCTGGGCGCAGAATTTGCGGAAGCCGTTCTCGGTCTCGCCGCCGAACGGCACGAAAGGATGCTTGGCGTCGATCATCGCCTGCACGATGCCGGTGTCGCCGCCCTGGCCGGTGATGCCGTCGAACGGGCCGTTGGTCGCGATGGCGTCGGCGGTCACTTTCTGCGCCACGCCGTCATCCCATTTGCCGGCCACTTCGGTGACGTCCCACTTCTTGCCGGAAGCATCCAGCACCTCATGGATGCCGTTGTGGCGGTCGGTGTCGACCGAGGTGCCGGCGACGCCGCGCACTTCGAGGATCTTGCCGCCGTTCGGCACTTTCTCAACCAGCCACTTGGCCCACAACTCGCCGAGACCCTTCTGGTCGACATTGACGTTGATGGCATCCTTGGTGTCGAGGATGTTGTCGAAGGCGACCAGCACGATGCCGGCTTCCTTGGCGCGCTTGATGACCGGGCCGAAGGCGGTCGGGTTCTGCGCGTCGGTGACGATCGCGTCATAGCCGGAATCGATGAAGTTGTTGATCGCCGAGATCTGCGCCGGCACGTCCTCGCCGGTCGAGACCACCTTGAATTCCTTGATCTTGGCCTTCACGTCCGGCTGCGCCGCATAGGCCTTTGCCGTCTGCACCATCTGGATGCGCCAGGTGTTGGCGATATAGCCGTTGGAGAAGGCGATGCGGAACGGACCTTCCTTCTTGGGATATTTGAAGAATTTGGTGTCCGCCGACCACGGCGCGAAGCAATCCGGCTGCGCGGCGGGACCGGAGACGACTTCCGGTCCGGCGGCCATTGCGGCCGAATGGAGCATGACGAATGCAGTGGCGGCAGCGACGCCGCCAACGAGTGACTTGATCATCGGTATTCCTCCCAATTGTAGATCAGCTGAACTGTGAAGTCCTGATGCTGTCGGCGGCACCCTCCTGCCCGACCGAAGCACGTGCCGGGCGATGTGAGTCGCCCTGCTTTCTCCTCTCCCCTCGCCCTCCGGGG
>NZ_RZTO01000428.1:0-5322 GCF_003997225.1 Mesorhizobium sp. M2C.T.Ca.TU.002.02.1.1 | reverse complement strand
GTTGTAAGCTGTGCGCTCGCCGCCATCAGCGAAACCGACATGATGCTGCTCGGCGTACGGGACTACGGACCTGGCCGTGCCGCCGATCCGCGAACTCCGGCCGGCCGGGCGGCACTGTATTCGCTTGCCTTTATGCTTCGACGTGCGGCTGCGGTCTACCTGGATATCCAAGACTACGAGCTGAAAGCGGGAATCAGGAGCCAGGAAGACCCAGCCCTTGGCTCGGTGGTCGGCCAGGTATTCCTCTGCGACACGCTCGAGAACGGGGCGGGCTACGCGACGCACCTGGGACAGCCGGCAATCAGCGAGCGGCTGCTCCGAATGATCGTTCAGAATTCGCACGGGCAGTTCCACGACCGTCTTGTCGATGCCTCGCACGCGGATGCCTGCGACACTTCCTGTCCAGACTGCCTCCGCAGCTACAGCAATCTCGCCTACCACAACCTTCTCGACTGGCGTCTCGCGATCGACATGGCAAACCTGGCATTGGACGCAAGCAGTCCGATATCGCTTTCGTCCCCGCTCTGGGCGCGGGTAGCAAGCCTCGCCGCGTCAACTTTGGCAGCTGCCCGCCCCGGCTCCGTCCTTATGTCCTTCGCAGGCCTCCCGGGCCTTCGCAACGGCTCCGATGCCATCATCGTGACTCATCCGCTATGGCTTACGGACCGGGCCGGAGCCGGGCCGGAAGTCGCAGCCGCATGGGATGATGCAGAACGCTGCCACGGGCTCCGGGTCGATCCATCGTGGAGCTTCGTTTCCGTGTTCGAAGCGCTGCGGCGGCCCGCGTAGTGGCCGGAAGGCCAAGAATACGGATTCGGCCGGCTGCCCGGACGAGCCCGACGCTTTGGGCTCAAATGCGCCTCTGTGCGCTCAGGGCGGCACTGAGCACGGCGAAAGAAGCGGAAGGCTGGGTGCTCCATAGCCCTCGCGCGTGGCTCGGTACGGCGTTCCACGTGCTCATGGCGGCCCGCCCGTCGGATGCAGGGGAGGCGGAGCGCGTTTGGGACACTGCAATAGCTGGGTTGCTGGCGGCATCATCGGGTCACCGGCTGGACAAGCGGTTCGCCAGCCCGGAGCGCTGGCCCGGCTACTATCTGGTTCGCCAGCGGGCGATAGCGTCGGCCGTCCAAGGTGTCCTCCCGCCAGCGTCAGCGAGGCTCCCGGCAGGTGGACGCCGGCCTTTGCGCGGTACCGAGCTGCTTTTGACGGCACGCGACGGGTTGCTGGCAGGGCGGCCCGATGAATTCGACCGCCAATCCGTAACCGAGTTCAAGTCGGCGCTGCCCGACCCCGCATGGCCAGAGGCCGAGAGTCTCACCGAGGGGTACTGGCGGCAGCTCAGGCTCTATGCGGTGCTCATTGGCGAAACAGCCGAGTGGCCAGCAGTCGCCCGCATTGTCGCTGCGTCCGGCCAAGTGCTGACAAGGGACGTGGACAGGCCGGCGTGCGAAGCGGAAGCCGATGCTGCGGTTGCCGGCCTCCGCGCGATGAACGAGGCGCTTGGGCACGGCAGCGGCAGCGCCCAGCTTGCGACCCCCGGAGAGATCGAATGCGGACAATGCCAGTACCAGGCCATTTGTCCGGCCTTCTGGTCTTGGTGCGAAACTATGTCATGGCCCCAGCTTAGGCAGCCTGCCGCGAGGGGAATCATTGAAGCCATTGATCCGGGGGTCGACGGGGATGTCTACGCGGTCACGCTTAGACTGGACGGGAGGCACGGCGAAGGCGGGCCTTTGCCGCTGGCGCTGAGGAGGTCGGTCCATGGCGATTTGACGGGCTGCGGCCTAGGAGCGCAAATTCGCGTCGTCCATGCCCAGATGCGGCAGGACGGCCGGCTCCGCGCCGACATGTCCACATGCGTCTTTGCAGAAGACGAATTGCCTGAGCTGGAATTCAGGAGGTCCGCCTGATGGGCCGCCGTATTCGGAATGTTGAGAAGATTCCGCCTCGACGGCTCCGGGAGCCGCTAACGCGTTCCCAGATAATGGGGCGCATTCGCTCGAAGGATACCCTGCCCGAAATGCGAACCCGGTCGGCAGTCCACTCGATCGGCATCCGGTTTCGCGTTCATGTTGCGGACCTCCCTGGCAAGCCCGACCTGGCGAACAAGGCACGCCGTTGGGCCATATTTGTCCACGGCTGCTTCTGGCACTCGCATGAGGGCTGCCAGATGGCATCCAGGCCGCGGTCCAACACCGGGTACTGGTCCGCGAAACTCAAGCGGAACCGGGAGCGGGACGCGCTTCATCAGCAGGCTCTGCGCGATCTTGGCTATCAAGTTCACACTGTCTGGGAATGCGAGACCCGCAATGTGGAAAGCCTTCGGGAGACAGTAGCCGGCTTCTTCAGCGGTCTGAGGTCGAAGAGCAATGGGCCCAGCCGATTTGCCTGACCGCTGAAGTGCTATGGTCATGCCGAACGCATCGGTTCTCGCCGGATGCGGTGGCTGGCCACTCGGTGATCGGAGACAATCAGTTGAGCTTGGGTGGGACCTGTTCGCCGACGTTGTCCATAACCGGAGTTCCGGTTAGTGCCGTTCCGTTCCAAGGCTCCATTTCCGACCTCCCGCGGGCAAAGGCAGGCCGCGCCAAAGTTTGCATGGGACGGGGTGCCCAAATTCAGCGATGCTCGATCTTGAACAGTTTATTTCCAATCAATATGATAAGGAGGATTTCGGTCAGAAACTCGAATCTTTTATCTGACAGGAGCGATGTCGTGGAAGAGGTCACCAAAGCGGTTCAAATGCGCGCAAAAAGCGCCAAAGAAGGCGCTCTGCTTACATCGAAGGAATTCGCCGGTTCCGGAAACCGTGCGGCAGCTGACAAAGCTCTGAGCAGGCTTGCGAAGAAGGGCGAATTGGCGCGCGTCTATAGAGGAATGTACACGCCCTCCAGGAAGACGGCATATGGATATGTGCTGCCTGAAGCGGAAGCCATTGTGAAGTCGTACGCTTTGAGTTCAGGTGAGAAGGTTGTCAATTCTGGTGCCACAGCGGCAAATCAGCTCGGCCTGACGACACAAGTTCCAGTTCAGAAAGTCTTTCTAACGAACGGAAAGTCAAAGAACTTGAAGCTCGGCCGTCGTACAATCCGCCTCAAGCACGCGCCCGCCTGGATCACGAGTCTGCCAAAGAACAGATCGGGCGAAGCTATCCGGGCAATCGCCCATCTTGGTCGGGCCAACGGCACCTACTACGCCAAGTTGCTCAAGAACAGGCTGACCCCGGAGGAATGGGCTCGCGTGGTTGCCCTCAAGGCGAAAGTCCCTTCTTGGGTCCATGCAGCAATCTCGAAAGCCGAAAATGAGTGGTGAATCCTTCTTCGATTTGAAGCGTGGCCAGCAGAGAGATGCCCTTCTGGCCGCGTCGGAAACATTGGGACGTGAGCCACATATCCTCGAGAAGGATATCATGGTTGTCGCGACGCTCGACGCTATCTACACTTCGGAATTCAAGGACCTCCTGTATTTCAAGGGGGGAACGTCGCTTTCCAAGGTTTATGGGCTGATCAACAGATTTTCTGAAGACTTGGACCTGACCTATGACATGACAAAGTTTCTTGATGGCGGGAACTTTGACGAAGACGGCATCCCCCCGAGCGGATCGCAGGCGAGCAAACTAACCGAGACGGTTAGAAAGCGGCTGCCGGAATGGATCAAAGGCGAATTTGCTCCGATTATGGAGCGATCCATGGCCGACAGGGGCATCAAGGTGATTCTGGCCTACAATTCATCGGAAACGCTCAATGTTGACTTTGAAAGTCGCTTCGACGGCCACTCTTATGTTCGCTCATCCGTTCTCCTCGAGTTCGGCGCTCGATCAACAGGCCGGCCCGCGCAGCAGCATGCGATAGCTTGCGATACAGCTCAGGCAAACACGGGCCTCGTGTTTCCGACTGCGTCGGTTCAGGCGATGGCGGTGGAGCGCACCTTCTGGGAGAAGGCCACAGCGGCTCACGTCTACTGTCTTCAGCAGAACCTCAAGAAGGAGCGCTTCTCGAGGCACTGGCACGACCTTCATTATATCCACAAGTCGAAACATTGGGAATCTGCGCTCAAAGACGGGGAACTCGCGGGGAAGGTTGCGCGCCACAAGTCATTTTTCTTCAAAGAGAAGGACAAGGACGGTCAGGCAGTGGACTACGCCAGGGCTGTTTCCGGCGAAATGGTACTGGTCCCGTCTGGCACCGCCTTGAAAGATCTGGAGAAGGATTACCGCATCATGCGCGAAAGCGGCATCACAGCCGCAGATGCCCCGGATTTCGAGGCGATCATGCAGAGCTGCAAGGATATGGAACTCGCCATTAACAAGGCCCTACGACCGGAGAAGGACTGCGCCTGAGCCATAGCCGAGCTTCCGTGATTTCTGTCCAGGCAAGCTGCCAGGCTCGTGAAAAGTTCACGGCGAACGCAAACTAGATATCGTGATTGGCGGCAACTAGACCTGTCGCTAGGCGGTTTATCGCATGATGTGCCTAGCCGTGATGCGCTGTAACAGCGACTGGCCATGATGTAGTTGATGCCCAAATCTGGTTCGTGCAAGAAGGGTCGCCATTTTGTGCGAGACTGGGGAATCGATTTGCCGTCTCTGGTCATCGACAGCAGCATGCTGCAATCGCAGGACGGGATGTAGCACTGACGTCGGGCATGTCAGTCATGGCCGAGGTGAAGACCGGTGATCGGCGCGTGCTGGAGTTCCTGCTCGATCCGCTGATGGAGATGGCTGACGGGGCGTTTCATGAGAGGTGAGGCAAAGCGTCAACATAAGATCCCAACAATCTCTGCTAACTTATCCAACCCAGCTATTGTGAGGGTGGTATGATAAAGCGAATATACATAGGAACCATAGGATATGTGACGTTAATATCACTTTTGGTTTTAAATGGTTTTGGAGGATGGATCACCTTTTTTGGGGGCGCGGATAATCACAACAAGGTTCCTATTGTTCCTGTATTTTTGTTGATGTTGGTAATTTTGATGACGTATGGACTATTTAAGTACGATTACCACGACGAGTTATTGAGAGATAAACTCGGCGATCGGCGAGCAAGAAGTATAAGAGTTGAGCAAATAGCAATGATAGCAGCGGTCAGCTCGTTGCTTTTGATTTTGTCGTAGGTCAGAGCGCCAGGCGGAGGAAATGTAAATGCCGTTGCAGATGACATCGAAATCGGGAGTCGATTGCGGGAGGAGGATCTTGATGCCCTCCTTGATTTCGGCTGGGACATCGAAGGAGTGCCGGAGCTCGCTGATGTTCGTCGCAGCTACAGCCGTCAGAAACCGAGGCGCGCTGTGCTCGCGCCTCGGCGCCCAGGTGAGGAGCAG
>NZ_RZTO01000427.1:0-5328 GCF_003997225.1 Mesorhizobium sp. M2C.T.Ca.TU.002.02.1.1 | reverse complement strand
ACATAGGCCATGCAGACAGTGCGCTTGACGTCGATGCCGGCATTGTAGGCGGATTTGCGCGTGCCGCCGACGGCCCGCAGGCGCCAACCGGGGCGAAGCCGGGACAAGGTGATGTGAATGGCGACCGCAATCACCGCGAAGATCAGGAAGGACGCCGGCAAGCCGTAAAAATCGCCGAAGCCGAGATAGTCCCAGCTTGCCGAGTCGGGTGTGCTGCCCACGATCGCACTGGCAAGACGCGGGAAGATGATGTCGTAGACGGCGCGGTAGATCACCAGCGTGACAAGCGTCGTGATGAAGGCGCGCAGCCTGAGATAGCCGATCAGCACGCCGTTCAGCAGGCCGCAGACCAGTCCGGTCGCGAGCGTCATGCCGAGGGCCGCGGCGAAAGGCAGTTCCAGCACGTTCATGCCGATCAGCGCCGCCAGCACGCAGAGCGCGAACATCGAGCCGACGGACAGATCGATGCCGCCTGATATGATGACCAGGGTCAGCGCCAGCGCGACCAGGCCGAATTCGGCGAGTTGACGCGCCAGATCGGCGAGATACGCGGCGCTGAGCAGGCCGGGAATGACGAAACTCATGACGGCGACCGTCGCCACAAGGGCGATCGCCGGTATCGTGGAGTCGATCCAGCTCTTGGAAAGGATTTCTCCGGCCAACCGGCCGGAGAAATATCTGTAGCGCAATTGCGTCAGCGTGTTGCTGTCAGCCATGAACCGCTTGCCTATTTCAGATCGTCGAGCGTCCAACAGTTACGCTGGTTCACATTGGCCTTGGTGATCATGGTGAGAGGGTTGAAATACATGGTCTTGATTTCGCCTGCCGGGCTTTGCGACATCAGCAGCCGTGCGATCTCCTGGTTGAGCAGATCGCCCTGGAGCGGCACGTTGTAGCTGATGTAGAGATTGAAGAGGCCCTTCTCGACATTCTCGCAGCCGACCTTGTTGCCGCCGCCGCTGGTGACGAGGAACACCTGATCGCTTTTGCCGGCTTCCTTGATCGCCGACGCCGTGCCGGTGTCCTGGTTGTCCCAGATGCCGATGCCGCCGCACAGGTCGGGATGCTGCTGCAGCACCGTCGCCATGATCGAGCGGGCCTTTTCCGGATTGTATTCGGTGGCCTGCTGCGAGACGACCTGGATATCCGGGTGCTGGTTCAAGACCTTGTAGATGCCGTCGAGCTGGAAGACGTCGGACGCGGCGGTCGGCACGCCGGTGTCGATCGCGACCTTGGTGGAAACGCCCTTGCCCTTGTCGCATTTGTCGACGATGGCCTCCGCCGCCTTCCTGCCGATCTCGGTCCAGTCGGCGCCGACATAGGAGTCTGTCGTGGTGTTGGATTCAAGGTTGATCTGAACGACCTTGATACCCGCCGCCTGCGCTTGCTTGAGCAGCCGAGCGTAGGACTGGATGTCCGGATTGTGAATGACCAGAAGGTCGGGCTTTTCGGTGATCAGCGACTGGATCGCCTTGGCGCCCGCGTCGGTGCTCCAGGCGGGGTCCCTGATCTCGAAACTGTAGCCGAGGCGCGCGGCCTGCTTCTTCATTTGCGCGGCCCAGCCCTCGGTCAGGTCGAAGCCCATGGACAAGGGCACGAACACGACCTTCTTGTCCTTCAGGGCGGCGTTGAATGCCGTGCTGCGCGGGTTTTCCAGGCCCTTGTCCTGCGCGCCGGCGTAGGACAGGCCGGCCACGAGGACAGACGCCGCAAGCGTCAATTTTTTCAGAAACGGTCTCATCTTTTCCTCCCGATGTTCGACCTTGTGTTGAAGCTAAAGATCCCCTTGCTGCGAGGTCTGCTCGTCGCGTGGATTTATGAGTGAATCGACCACGATGGCGAGCAGCAAGACCACGCCTTTCACGAGGTTCTGGATCGTGTAGTCGATGTTCATGATGGTCATGCCGTTGAGCAGAATGCCGACGAACACGGTGCCCAGCATGACGTTGCGCACGCTGCCGTGGCCACCGTTGAGGCCGATACCGCCAAGCACCACGACCAGCAGGATGTCGTAGATCATTGTCGAGTTGAACAGCCGCGCATTGATCGCTGCAGCCGACGAAGCCAGGATCAGCCCGGCCAGATAGGCGACGAAGGCGCTTATGGCATATTGAGCGACGGTCATCGGCCGGAACGGCATGCCCGTCATACGCGCCGCATTGGGATTGTTACCCATCGCATAGATCATCCAGCCGAAGCGGGTATGGCGCAGCACGAGCTGGAAGACGCCGCACAAGACGGCAAAGGCGATGACCGTGACCGGGATGCCAAGCACACTGCCCTGGCCGATCAGGCTGAACCAGTCCGTGTCCGGCGGCACGTTCTGCATTTCGAGCGTGAAGAAGAAGGTCCGGCCCGTGCCATAGATCACCGAGCCGGCGGCCAGCGTGGCGAAAATCGGCGGCACGTCGCCGAAGGCGATCAGCGCGCCGATAAGCATGCCCGTCATCAAGGCAAAACCCGCGCCGATCAGCAGCGCGAGTTCGAACGGATAGCCGGCACGGGTTATCACGAAGGCCCAGGATACCGAGACCACCATGATGGCGATCATCGACACGTCGATGCCGCGCGCGATCACCACCAGGGCCATGCCGAGGGCGAGGATGCCGAGAATGGAGACGCTGCGCACCAGCACCAGAAGATTGCCGGGGCTAAGGAAGCCGGGCAGCAGCAAGGCGAATGCGGCGAAAGCCAGGACCGCCAGCGCCAGCACGATGCCTTCCTGACTGCGCAGCAGGCGTCGGTCGAAAGGCTGGCGGGCTTCCTCGGTGACGGAAACGGGCTCGGTCATCGCTTCATGTTCCGCCACGAATCTCTTCGAGCAATTCCTTGGCGCGGTCGACGCGCACATCATGGCTGGCCGCCAATGCGCCTGCGACCCGTTCGATCTCATCGCCGACAGCACCCGCGACGATGGCGATGTTGCGGGCGTGCAGGGCCATGTGTCCTTTCTGGATGCCTTCCGTGGCCAGGGCGCGCAGCGCGGCCATGTTCTGCGCCAGCCCGACTGCAACCGCCACCTCGGCCAGTTCCTGCGCGCTTTGCACGCCGAGGATTTTCAGCGCTGCCCGTGCCGCCGGATGCGTCTTGGTGGCGCCGCCGACGAGGCCCAACGCCATCGGCATTTCCAGCGTGCCGACGAGACGTCCGTCGCGGTCGATCTCCCAGCTCGAGAGAGAGGTGTAGCGCCCGGAACGCGAGGCCCAGACATGCGCGCCCGCCTCGATCGCACGCCAGTCGTTTCCGGTCACCACGACGATCGGGTCGATACCGTTCATGATGCCTTTGTTGTGGGTCGCCGCGCGATAGGGGTCCACGATGGCGAAGGCGCAGGCCGCGACGATGCCACGGGCGATGCGCTCGCCGTCATAGTCTTCCGTCTTAAGCGCCTCCATCGGAATCGTGACCGTGGCGCGGGCCAGGCGCAAATCCGCGTAATTCGACAGGATTCGTAGCCGAACGACACCACCCGTGATCGCCTCGACCAGAGGCGCTACCGTTTCGGCCATCGTGTTGACCGTGTTCGCGCCCATCGCGTCGCGGACGTCCACCAGCAGATGGACTGCGAGCATCGGTCCGACCGGCGTCTGGTCGAAGACATGCACCTCGATGTCCCGGCAGCCGCCGCCCAGCGAGATCAGCATCTTGTCCTTGGCGTTGGCCGCGGCGACGATGGCATCCCGCTCCTTCAGCACACGGGCGCGCGCGGCATGCGGATCTCTGATGTCCAGCACCTGGACCTGTGCCCGCATGATGGGCTGGCTGCTCGATGTGTGGAAGCCGCCATGCGCGCGCGCGATGCGCGCCATGTAGGACGCGGCCGCCACGACGGAGGGCTCTTCCACAGCCATCGGAATGAGATAGTCGCGGCCGTTGATGGTGAAATTGGTGGCGATGCCCACCGGCAGTTCGAACGTGCCGATGACGTTCTCGATCATGCCGTTCGCCAGTGCCAGCGGTAGCCCGCCGCGGCCGAAGGATTGATGTTCGGCATCCCCCAGATCGACCGCTTGCGCGACCTTATCCAGCCTTTCCGCCGGGGACAGATTGCGCAATCCCTCCAGGCGCGAACTGATCGCCGGACGTGCCGTGTCCTCCCTCAGGCCAATCAAGGTTGCCTCCCATGCATTTCCTCTTGATGGACAAATGACCGCTTCAGTACCCCTATGCAAAGGTACAATTTTGATTAATTGTCCAAAATTGTACCCAGGAATGCGAACGATCGACATGACAAAACCAAAGAAGCGACCCGCGACCCTGGCCGCCAGCCTGGTGCGCAGGCTGCAAGGCGAGATAGCGTCCGGGGCGCTTCTGCCCGGCAGCCGCATCTGGTCCATCCGAAATGCCGCCGCCGTGTTCGGCGTATCGAAGAACACGGTGGTCGAGGCTTATGACCGGCTGGTGGCGGCGGGACAGCTCGTGGCAAAGCCGGGCTCCGGATTCATCGTGGCTTCGACGGGCGAGTCGGTCCACACCCAACGGCCGAGGCACGTGGCCGAAGCCGTAGACGTTGCCTCGCTCCTCAGCGCCCAGCTCGAGCAGAGCTTTGATATCCGGGTCGGCGATGGCCGTCCGCCTCCCGCCTGGACCGAGCAGTCGGAAATCCGGCGTCATCTGGGCGCGCATGGCAGTGCGATGGCCCTTGACGCCGATGCCTATGGATCGGCGCTGGGCTTCCTGCCGCTCCGGCAGGAAATGGTCCGACGTCTCGCCACGCAGCAGATCGAGGCGAAAGCCGACAACATCCTCATGACCTTCGGTGCCAATCACGCGCTCGACCTGATCATCCGCGCCATGCTTTCCCCCGGAGATACGGTGCTGGTCGACGAGCCCGGCTATTATCCGCTCTTCGCGAAGTTGACCCTCGCGCAAGTCCGCATGGTCGGCGTGAACCGCACCGCGGACGGACCGAGCCTCGAGGATTTCTCCGACAAGGTCGCGGCAGAGCGCCCCAAGCTGTTCTTCACGCAGTCGCTGGGCCACAATCCGACGGGCAGTTCCATCACGACGCCTGTCGCGCATGCGATCCTGACGATCGCAGAGAGGCATGGCCTCGTCCTGGTCGAGGACGATCCGTTCGCGGACCTGCCCGGCGTACCCGGCAACCGGCTGGCGACCCTGGACCAGCTGAAGAATGTGATCTCGATAGGCACCTTTTCCAAGACATTGTCCGCAAGCCTGAGATCGGGGTTCATCGCCACGCGCGCCGACCGCATCGCGGCACTCGCCGAGCTCAAGATGCTCACGACGGTCAACAGTTCCGGCCACGTCGAACGGCTTTTGCATCGCGTGCTCGCCGGTGGTCACTACGACCGCCATCTGAAGCGC
>NZ_RZTO01000426.1:0-5332 GCF_003997225.1 Mesorhizobium sp. M2C.T.Ca.TU.002.02.1.1 | reverse complement strand
CCCGCAAAAGCTCTGCGTAAAGGAGACAAGGCGATGTTCGTCGTTTCCGACGACCGCTTTCACCTGACCAGCGGGAAACCTTCCGGAGAATTCAACGGAATGCAGGCTTCTGTGATTGGAGAGGAATTCGTCGGCGCGACTGCGGTGGTGCATCTTGAGGGCATCGGCGGGCTGCAGCTTAAAGCGCAGAAAAGCCACGAAGAGCTGGAATCCCTGAACCTGACGCCAGGTGCAAGGGTCTGGGTGTCATGGCGCGCTGGATCGAGCCATATCTTGCCCGGTGAGTAAGGAAACCCCGATCGCCGATGATCGGCCAAGGGTTGCAGGGGCAGCTTGCCGGGGCCTTTCGCGGCCCCGCCTTCATTACGGCCTATCAGGAGCCAGATTGGCTGGGACACAAGAATGAAAAAATTTGGATTCATCCTTGTCCGCAACTTCACGCTTTCTCCGCTGTCGATGTTTATCGATACGCTTCGCCTGGCTGGCGATGACGGCGACCGAAGCAGGCGAGGGAGGTTCGACTGGCAGATCGTCGGCGAAAAAGGCCTGCCTATCCGGTCAAGCTCCGGTGTGGAGGTGTTGCCTACCAGCCAGGTTACCGCCCCCGAGGACTACGACAACATCGTTGTGGTCGGGGGCCTTCTTAGTGGCGGCCAGCATCTTAGCACAGAAAAGGAAGCCTTCCTGAGGCTCGCGGCGCGGCGCGGCGTACCAATAACCGCACTTTGCACCGGGAGCTTCGTCCTGGCTCAGTATGGGCTGCTCGACAATTACCGTGCTTGCGTAAGCTGGTTTCACGTCAAGGAGTTTCGCGAAAAGTATCCTCACGTTCGGGCAAACGCCGACACGCTTTTCCTTGTCGACAGGGATCGGGCCACCTGCGCAGGCGGGGCTGGCGCAGCGGATTTGGCCAGCCACTTCGTGTCCAAGCTCGCAGATGAAAGGGCCGCCGAAAAGGCGGCAAGGATTCTAGTCTTGGACCGAATACGCACCGATCGCGACGTACAGCCCAACGGAGAGCTATTCCCGACAGCTGTAAGTCGCCATACCAGGCGCGCACTGCTTATGATGGAAAGCAGCATTCAAGAAAAAACGTCGGTGACTGACATAGCGAAGAAGCTCGGTATTTCCAGGCGGCAATTGGAAAGGCTGTTTTCCGAGGAGATACAGACAAGCCCTGTCGCGGCGTATCTCGCATTACGATTGCGATACGCTGGAACCCTTTTAGCCAACACTGACCTTCAGATAAGCGAAGTCGCGTATAGATGCGGTTTTCAAAATGCAGGACACTTCAGCCGGGTGTACCGTCAGAACGTAGGAATTCCGCCGTCGAATTTTCGAAAGGCCGGGACACCGCCGGGAACCGCAATGGGAACTGCCGCGTCTTGACGGCGTAGATAGCCAGGAAAGCAACCCTGCACGGCAGTCGTTGGAGGCGAACAATGGAGCCGCCCCGCCCCCTTTATCTGGACGATGATGGCGAGGTACGAAAAAGGCGGACGGCTAAAACGTCCCGCGGACATCGGTGGAGAGGAACACGCGCTACCGCGACATGCCGTGTGAGCAAAAAATTGTATTAGGCATGCGTCAGCGGCCCGAAGGGATAGATGTCCACTCGCTCCTGAACAAAACCGTCGACGTTTCGCCTGCCTAATCCGTCGCCTCGTCCTTCTATGTCGGGCTTGTGTCGCGTGGAAGGAGTGCAGCTATTTCGTCTGCCGGGCTCCTTCTGGCAGGATGCTTGGGCCTCTGCCCGAAGATTATGATTTAATACAGCGCTAGCCTGGGATTGCTCGGCGCTGCAAAGTCCCATGGCGCGGAGCGTCGCGCCTGGATCGTCTCGATCGCATATCTGCAGGTGGCGCGGCATTTGGGCTACGATCGGGTACATCGAAGCTACGGCTGCGCGTTTCGGTAGCCTCTGAGGTCATCGGAAGGGCCGATAACGGTTCCTCATGAAGCCATGCGATGTACTTATTTGCTGCGAACCCAACCGCAAATTACCGTTCCGGAACGGCCGAGGTTCATAAGAAAAGCGAAGCCAAGGCCTCCTTTGCCAACAAGAATGGGAGTGGCGGAAATGGGAAATCGCTTTACGGGTCGCATGCTTGCTCTGTCTTTGGTGGCGAGTGTGCCGTTCGTCGCAACGTCAGCGATGGCGCAAGATAAGCTTTCCGTGATGAGTTTCGGCGGCGCCTATCAGGAGGCGCAACGCAAGGCGGTCTTTGAGACCTACGCGGCGAGCACGGGAATCAAGATCGATGAGCAGGAGTATGGCGGCGAGATCGCCAAGATCAAGGCGATGATCGAGTCCGGCAACACCACGGTGGATGTCGTCGATGTCGATGCGCCGACGCTGCTCCAAGGCTGCGACGAGGGCATCTTCGAAAAGATCGACTGGTCGGCCATCGGGCCGAAGGACGATTGGATCGATGGCACTACATCGGAATGCGGCGTGGGCACCATCGTCTACGCGACCACGCTGGCCTATGACGGCGCCAAGCTGCCGAACGGTCCCTCGACGATCAAGGATTTGTTCGATACCAAGAAATTCCCTGGCAAGCGCGGCCTGTGGAAGAATCCGGCAACCAACCTGGAGTTCGCCCTCCTTGCCGACAGCGTGCCCGCCGACAAGGTCTATGAGACACTGTCCACGCCAGAGGGTGTGGACCGTGCTTTCGCCAAGCTCGACACGATCAAGGACAGCATCGTCTGGTGGGAAGCCGGCGCGCAGGCGCCGCAGCTACTTGCGTCTGGCGAGGTCGTGATGACCACCGCCTGGAACGGCCGCATCTACAACGCCAACAAGGAAGGCAAGGACTTCCGTCTCGTGTGGGACAACCAGATCCTCGATTCCAACTACTGGGTCATCCCGAAGGGTGCCAAGAGCCCCGACCGTTCGCTCGCCTTCATCAAATATGCGGTCGAGCCGAAGGTGCTGGCCGGCATCACCAAGTACATTCCCTATGGTCCGGTGCGAAAATCGTCTGCCGAATTCGTGGCTCCGGAGGATGCCAAGAACCTGCCCACCAGCCCGCAGAACCTGACGGTGTCGCTGACGCTGGACAATGCCTTCTGGGCTGACAACGGCGACGAGATCCGAAAGCGGTTCACCACTTGGCTTGCCCAGTAACTCGGACATGAGCGGGAGAGCATCGATGAATTTTTCCCAACCAATGTCCTTGGTCTCGGACAGGTCCGTCGATGCCCTTGTTCGGTTCGAGGAGGTGAAGAAATCCTACGACGGCATCAATTTCGTCGTGAAGGACCTCAACCTGAACGTCGCTCGCGGCGAGTTCCTCACCATGCTGGGGCCTTCCGGCTCCGGCAAAACCACAACGCTGATGATGCTCGGCGGCTTCGAACGGCCGACGCTCGGCCGCATCCTGCTCGACGGCAGACCGGTCGAGCGGTTGCCGCCGGAGAAGCGCAACATCGGCTTCGTGTTCCAGAACTACGCCCTGTTCCCGCATATGACCGTGGCGGAGAACGTCGCCTTCCCGTTGCGCTACCGCGGCATCACCGGAGCCGCAGCCGTCACTAAAGTCCGCGAGGCGCTCGGCCGCGTCAGCCTCGAGACGCTGGGCGACCGTCGCCCGGCGCAACTCTCCGGCGGTCAACAGCAGCGCGTCGCGTTGGCAAGGGCGCTGGTTTTCGAGCCCTCGCTTGTGTTGATGGACGAGCCGCTGGGCGCGCTCGACAAGCAGTTGCGCGAACGCATGCAGATCGAGATCAAGCAGTTGCAGAGCTCGCTCGGCATCACCATGGTCTATGTCACGCACGACCAATCCGAAGCGCTGACGATGTCGGACCGCATCGCCGTGTTCCACGACGGGCGCATCCAGCAACTGGCCGATCCAAAAACGCTGTACGACGAACCGGCCAACCGTTTCGTCGCCTCCTTCATCGGCGAGAACAACACCTTGCCCTGCACCCTGCTGGCGCGTGAAGGGGACCTTGGCGTCGTGCGCATGGCCGACGGCTCGACGTTCAAGGCCGCCGGCTCCGCGGCAGCCTTAGCCGGCGCGGACTTCAGCCTGTCCGTACGGCCGGAAAACATCAACCTCGCCGGCAAGGGCGACGAGGCCGGCCTCAATCGCATGACGGGCACGGTCCGCGACGTGTTCTTCCTTGGCGATCATATGCGCCTTTCGGTGGAAGCGTTCGGCGGGCAGCTCGTCACCGCGCGCATTCCGGCGCGCCGCGCCGGACCGTTCGCGCCTGGCGACGCGGTGACTCTCGAATGCAGCGTTTCGGATTGCCGCCTGCTGGGAGCCTGATCTATGAGCGCCGTGGACATCGACCGCATCAACGTCTTCATGGCCGTGCGCCGGGCGGCCAGGCCGGCGCGGCGATCGGCGTTCTCGCTCGCGCTGCCGCTGCTCGTCTTCCTTGCCGTGGCCTTCGTCACCCCCATCCTCTACCTGCTGGTCACGGCCGTCGCGAACCCGGAAACGCGCTCCGTGCTGCCGCGCACGCTGGCGGCGTTGCAGTACTGGGACGGCAAATCCGTGCCGGACGAGCCCGTCTACGCCGCGCTGGCCGAGGATCTGAAGATCGCCAAGGACAACAGCACCGCGGCCCTGCTCGGCAAGAGGCTGAACTACGAGATCTCCGGCATGCGAAGCCGCGTCCTCGCGGCCGCCAGGATGGTTGAGAAGTCGGCCGGCGGACCGTACAAGGAAAAGTTCATCCAGCTTGGACAGGAATGGGCCTCCCCGGAAACATGGGCCGTCATCAAACGGGACGGCGCTCCCTTTACTCCATACTACCTCTTGACCGCGCTCGATCTGAGGCAGGCCCCAGACGGCTCCATCGCGCGTGTCCATGGCGACCAGGCGATTTTCCTCGACGTGCTGGGGCGCACGCTGTTTGTGGCGGGGCTGGTGACGCTGTTCACGCTGCTTCTGGGCTATCCCGTCGCCTATGTGCTGACCATCGCGCCCCGGGGCATCGCCGGCATCATGATGTTGATGGTGCTCCTGCCGCTATGGACATCGCTGCTGGTTCGCACCACCGCATGGGTGGTGCTGCTGCAGTCGGACGGCATAATCAACGACATATTGCTCAGCCTGCACCTGACCGGCGAAAAGCTTCAGCTCATCTTCACCCGGTTCGGCACAGTCACTGCGATGACGCATATACAGCTGCCCTTCACCATCCTGCCGATCTACAGCGTCATGCGTGCCATCCCCGCCACGCAGCTGCGCGCCACGTCGGTGTGGTACCACTCGGCCGAGGCGAGCCCGGTCTCGATCGCCCGACGCGTGCTTTCGCCGACAAGGCTGTAGTCGCGCTTCTTCGCCATCGTCACATCGGCCTCCAATCTTCA
>NZ_RZTO01000425.1:0-5336 GCF_003997225.1 Mesorhizobium sp. M2C.T.Ca.TU.002.02.1.1 | reverse complement strand
TTCCACCACATTGGCGCGCAGTCGGTCGATGCCGGGCTTCGCCACCTGCGTATGCTGGGTGATCACCGGCTGCAGCAAGCCTGCGCCCATCTCGACGGCTTTTTGCACCAGGTAATCGAGCCGGCCCTGCTTGAGCGGCGCGAAGCAATAGACGAGATCGGGTAGCGGTGGCTGCGGCCGCTGCAATTCGAGCACTTTCAGTCGGGCGGCTTTCTTGGACTTCGCGGCGATCGAAGCCGACCATTCGCCGTCGCGGCCGTTGAAAAGCAGGACTTCGGCGCCTTCGCCGAGCCGCAGCACATGGGCGAGATAGTGACTCTGCTGCTGTCCGGCATCGAATTCGATGCTGGACCCAAGGTCGTCCGGCACGAACAGCCGCTGCATTTTGTAATTGGCGCGCATGGCCCAGGCAGGTTCCGCAAAAGTGTTCCGCGGTTTTGCGATCAGAACCAGCGAAAAACAAGGGAATCTAAGCAGATATTCGTGGGATGTCCCACGAATATCTGCTTAGCAATGGGCGAGGCGACGGGCTGCGTCAAGTATCGGCGCTGGGATGCCAGGCCGGCGTGAAACCATGCTTCAATACGGTAATGCTGGTTGTCGGCGTCAGCAGGCGCAGCGGTCGGTCGGCAAGGCGATCGAGAGCAATTGGACTGGCGTAGCCCGCGAACGACCATTTGAGTGCCTTGCCGGCACGCAGCGCAAAGGCATTGTCGCCGTCCGCGATCATCGTTCCATCGGGCAAGTCGCCAAGCTCCGGTGCGGTCACGGCGGGAGGCCGTCCGCCGGAAGCCAGCCGTTCCTTGTGCAGCCGCTTGTCGACCATCGGCGCGCGCGGCTCATCGATGCCGAACGCCTCGCCGAAGCGGCCGACGAAATCGGTCGCCCGCTCGCGCCGGCAGAAGAAGCAGGGCCGATGGCCGGCGGCCAAGGCGGTCACCTCGTCGAGGAAGAACAGCTCCGTCCAGCCGGCCTTGCCGCCCGGCCTGTTGCGGCCCATCGGCTCGCGCCGCACGTTGCGGAACGCGCAGACGCAGATGATCCAGGCCGGCAATGCCCAGCGCTTCTTCAAAAGCGTCCTGGTCTGCGGATCATGGATGATGCCGCGATTGCCGGTGAACAGGCCGCGTTCCGGCACGGCATGGATGGCGCCGAAGGGGTCGACCCGGTTCTGCAGTGGCATAGCTTTCTCTCTCGATCCGCATCTTGGCTGAAATACGGACCGCATGATATCGCTCGCCCCAGCGTTTTCATGTCAGCAGGATTCTCGATGCGCGTGCTGGTGGTCCAGAATTACGACAATACCGGCCTTGGTCAGGTCGGCGCCGCTCTGGCCGAAGCGGGCGCCGATCTCGACCTGCGGCGTCCCTACCAGGGCGATCCGTTGCCGCAGGATGCAGGCGGGCATGATGCGATGGTTTTGCTGGGCGGCGGGCAGAATGCGCTGGCCGACGAGGACTATCCCTATTTCCCGGCGCTTCTCGAACTGACGCGCGATTTCGCCGATAAGGACCGCTCGGTGCTCGGCATCTGCCTTGGCAGCCAACTCCTCGCCCGCGCGTTCGGCGGCGACAACCACATCGGCGGCGCCACCGAGTTCGGCTGGCACAAAGTCTCGCTGACACCGGCCGCCAAGTCGGACCCGGTGCTGGCGGCGCTGCCCGAAAAATTTCCGATCTTCGAATGGCATGACGACACCTTCGCGCTGCCCGAAAACGCCGTGCGGCTCGCCGGCAGCGCGGTCGCCGAAAACCAGGCCTTCCGCCTCGGCCGCGCCATCTATGGTTTCCAGTTCCACTTCGAGGCCGATACGCCGATGGTGCGCGACTGGAGCACGTCCTTCGCGGCAACGATTGCCGAGCGCCATCCCGACTGGAACGAACGCTTCGACGACGAACTGGCCCGCAATGGCGCCGACGCCGACGCCGCCGGGTTGGCGATAGCCCGCGCTTGGGTGGCCACGATCTGAACATCCAGTCCCTGATCGGGCGAAGCGTGGCATAATTGGCACGCCCGCGGGCTTCCGCCTGGGGACAACATTCTTCTTTGTTGGTTTGTGTCCGGCCGCTCGCCTAAGAGGGCGCGCTTTGTATCGTCGGTGCAACCGGAATGAACCTCTTGTGTGATCCAGCCGACACACCGGCGATACAGAATCTGCTTAGAAGCGCGAAATCGTCGAAACATTGAGACGCATTTTATCGTTTCAACGCATTGGTAACCGCCTCGTGCCCAGATGCAGAAAGCTTAACCAGAGATGACGTCCGTGAAAGCAGCTCTCCTGTCTTTTGTCATGCTGTCTGCCATCGTGCTCTGCGGCCTGGGCATCTATGCCGCCGATGCAGCGACCAATCACCGGGCCGTCGACGGCTATGGCGTCACCGCCTCGCTGAACTAAGCCCAACCAAAAATCGGAAGCTCGCCCGCGCCGGGGCCGCGCCTAAAGCGCTTTTCCCTGGACGGTGATGATGCGTTTGTCGCCGCCATTGACGGCGAGCGCGCTCAGCGTTCCCGATTTCCAGGCGAGCGTGTCGACATTGACGCGGTTGGCCTTCACCTCGGCTTCCGGGACGGGCGTGTGCCCATGCACGATCACCTTGGAAAAAAGCCCTGGATGGTCGTGGAAGGCGTCGCGGATCCAGATCAGGTCCTGCTGGTTTTGGCGGTCGAGCGGCACGCCCGGCCTTATCCCGGCATGGCAGAAGAAGAAGTCGCCGAACGTCGCCGAAAACGTCAGCGATTGCAGGAAGTCGACATGGCTGCGCGGCACCGCTTTCGCCAGAGCAGCGTGTCCGCGCGCAACCGCCCCCGCCTTGCCGTACCAGTGGGCGTCGCGCAGAAGATCCACGCCATAGGACTGCGCCGTCTGCACGCCGCCGTAATTCATGAACAGGCCGTCCGGCTCGCCGTCCGCCAGGAATTCGAGCATGCCGATGTCGTGGTTGCCGGCGAGCATGATGTTGCGCGGATCGCGTTTCTGCGCCTCGATCAGGAAGTCGATGACGCTTCTGGAGTCCGGTCCGCGATCGACATAGTCGCCGAGATGGATGATGCGCCAGTCGGAGGCGGGCGCATATTCCAGTTCGCTTTCGATGCGCCGGTGCATGGCGGCGAGCAGGTCGTGCCGGCCATGCACATCGCCGATGGCGTAGAGCCGCATGCCGTCCGGCCCGCGCGCGTCGAGGTAGTGGATGCCGGTTTCGGTCAAGGAACCCGTCTTTCGTATCGGTCGCCGCGCAAGCTAGGACCAATCGATGAACAACGCCCTAGCGTCGGAATTCGTCCTTGCCACGTCTGCCGTCCGGCGCTCGCCGCGCCCTAGCGACGCAACTGCTCCTTGCCCATGTCGGTGACCAACCGCTTGCCGCACAGCGCCAGCGTGATGTCCATCTCCTTGCGGATGATTTCGAGCGCTTTGGTGACGCCGTCCTTGCCCATCGCGCCGAGGCCGTAGAGGAAGGGCCTGCCGATAAAGGTGCCCTTGGCGCCGAGGCAGAGCGCTTTGAGCACGTCCTGGCCGGAGCGGATGCCGCCGTCCATATGGACTTCGATCCTGTCGCCGACCGCATCGGCGATCTCTTCCAGCACCGAGATCGAGGAGGGGGCGCCATCGAGCTGCCGCCCGCCATGGTTGGAGACCACGATCGCATCGGCGCCGGTCTCGGCCGCCATCTGCGCGTCTTCCTTGTCGAGGATACCCTTCAGGATCAGCTTGCCGCCCCAGCGCTCCTTGATCCAGGCGACGTCCTTCCACGACAGGTGCGGATCGAACTGCTCCGTCGTCCAGGACGACAGCGAGGAGACGTCGCCGACGCCCTTGGCGTGGCCGACGATGTTGCGGAAGGTGCGGCGCTTGGTGCCGGCGATCCCCAGGCACCAGCGCGGCTTCAGCGCGAGGTCGATGATGTTGGCAAGCGTCATCTTGGGCGGCGCCGAAAGCCCGTTGCGGATATCCTTGTGGCGCTGGCCGAGGATCTGCAGGTCGAGCGTCAGCACCAGTGCCGAGCACTTCGCCGCCTTCGCCCTGTCGATGAGGTTGAGCACGAAATCCTTGTCGCGCAGCACATAGAGCTGGAACCAGAACGGCTTCTTGGTCGCCGAGGCGACATCCTCGATCGAGCAGATGCTCATGGTGGACAGCGTGAACGGCACCCCGAACGCTTCCGCTGCCTGCGCCGCCAGCATCTCGCCATCGGCATGCTGCATGCCGGTCAGCCCGGTCGGGGCAAGCGCAACCGGCATTGACACCTTCTCGCCGATCATGGTCGATTCCAGCGAGCGGTTGCTCATGTCGACCAGCACGCGCTGGCGGAATTTTATCTTGCCGAAGTCCTCTTCGTTGGCCCGGTAGGTGCTCTCCGTCCAGGCGCCTGAATCGGCATAGTCGAAGAACATCTTCGGCACCCTGCGGCGTGCGAGGTCCTTGAGGTCGGCGATGGTGAGGATTTCGCTCATGATGGTCCCCGCTTGATCAATGCTTAGGAGCGTTTTCGTGTGGGTTCGATGTCGACGGCGTCCGAGCGTTGCCTGAGGCGCAACCTGGACACCCGCTGCCAGTCGCCGCTGCGCTCGGCTTCCGCCATCGAGCGCTCGACATAGGTGATGTGGTCCATCGCCGCCTTGCGCGCCGCCGTCGGATCGCCGGCCTTGATCGCGGCATGGATCGCCCGGTGCTGCTCGAGCAGCGCCTCGCGCGCGCCGGGCACGCTGAACACCAGAAGCCGGTTCTGGAACACACCCTCCGACAGCAGCCGGTAGCAGGAGCGCAGGGTGTGCAGCAGGATCATGTTGTGCGCGCATTCGCACACCGCGTGATGGAACTCGATGTCGATTTCCGCCTCGTCGTCGAAATCGCCGGTCCGGTGCGCCTCGTCCATGCGCGCCATGATGCGGTCGAGCAGCGCCAGATCCTCCGGCGTCGCGCGCCGCGCCGCAAACTCGGCCGCCACCGCCTCGATCTCGCGCCGGTATTCCAGATAGTCGGTCACCGCCTTGCGGTGCGTGGAGATCAGATCCGTCACCGGCTTTGTGAAGAGCTGGCCGATGACGTCGGCGACATACGTGCCGCCGCCGGCCTTGGTCGTGAGCAGACCGCGTCCTTCCAGGGCCTTCAGCGCATCGCGCAGGATCGGCCGCGACACGTCGAACTGGCGCGCCAGCTCGCGCTCGCCCGGCAGCCGGTCGCCGGTGCGCAGCACGCCTTCGAGGATCAGGCTCTCGATCTGCTGCACCACCTCGTCGGCGGTGCGCGAATGCTCGATCCTGGAGAAAATGTCGCTCAAAGGGGCGCCTGGAGAACGGGACGAAGGTCGCGCAGATTAAAGCGTCCGCCGCCAACT
>NZ_RZTO01000424.1:0-5338 GCF_003997225.1 Mesorhizobium sp. M2C.T.Ca.TU.002.02.1.1 | reverse complement strand
ATATAAGGCTGAACGTAGGGAAGGACCGGCTTGTAGAAGAAGAACGCGGCCGCCGCCGCCGCCGCCCAGGAAACCACCGACAGCACTTCGCGAGAGAAGCCGCGCACCATGGCGAGCATCGCTGAGACCAGGGTGAAGCCGACGAGGATTCCGTCAAGCAGCGTAATCGGCATGGTTCTCGCCCCACTTCCTGTCTTGCGGCCCGACGAGCCGCGTCACTCCTCGTCGTCGGCACGGCCGCGCCGTGAGCCGGCTATGCGCGCCACAAGGTCGGCAAGCTCGGTGGGCTGGAACGCGCCGGCCCCGATCCCCCCGGCAACTTCCTCGCTGCCGATCGGCAGCACCGCGCTTCCAAAACCCAGCTTTTCGGCTTCCTTGAGGCGCTGCTGCGCATGCGCGACCGGCCTCACGGCGCCCGATAGGCTGATTTCGCCGAAATAGACGCAATCGGCGGGAAGGGCAAGACCGGTGAGCGACGAAACCAGTGCCGCGGCGACCGCGAGATCGGCCGCCGGCTCCGAGATTCGGTAGCCGCCGGCGACGTTGAGATAGACGTCATGCTGGCCGAAGCGCACGCCGCAATGCGCCTCCAGCACGGCGAGCACCATCGACAGCCGCGCGCCGTCCCATCCGACGACGGCGCGGCGCGGCGTGCCGAGCGAGGAGGGCGCAACCAGCGCCTGGATCTCGACCAGCACCGGCCTTGTGCCTTCCATGCCCGCGAAAACCGCCGCGCCCGGCGATTTCGCGTGCCGTTCGCCGAGGAAAAGCTCCGACGGATTGGAGACCTCGCGCAGGCCCTTGTCCGACATTTCGAACACGCCGATCTCGTCGGTCGGCCCGAAACGGTTCTTCACCGTGCGCAGGATGCGGAAGTGGTGGTTGCCTTCGCCCTCGAAATAGAGCACGCCATCGACCATGTGCTCGACGACGCGAGGGCCCGCGATCTGGCCCTCCTTGGTGACATGGCCGACAAGCACGATCGCGGCGCCCGTGGATTTCGCGTAGCGGATCATCGCCTGGGCGGCGGCGCGCACCTGGGTGACGGTGCCCGGCGCCGAATCGGCAAGGTCGGTCCACAGCGTCTGGATGGAATCGAGGATGACGAGGTCCGGCCGCTTGCCGTCGGCGATGGTCGCCAGGATGTCCTCGACATTGGTTTCGGCGGCAAGCTCCACCGGCGTCGAGGCGACGCCGAGGCGCTGTGCCCTCAATCGGATTTGCGCCACCGCTTCCTCGCCCGAGACATAGACGATGCGATGGCCCTTCGAGGCGAGCGCCGCGGCGGCTTGCGTCAGAAGCGTCGACTTGCCGATGCCGGGATCGCCGCCGACCAGCAGCGCCGAGCCGCGCACGAAGCCGCCGCCGGTGGCGCGGTCGAGCTCGCCGATCCCCGACACGATGCGTGGCGCGTCCTCGATATCGCCGGCGAGACTGGTCAGCACCACGGCGCGGCCCTTGCGGGCGTTGCGCGTGTTGGCCGGCCCCGAGCCGATGCCGCCGGCCGTGCCTTCCTCGACCAGCGTGTTCCACTCGCCGCACGCATCGCATTTGCCGGCCCAGCGCTGATGCACCGAGCCGCAATTCTGGCAGATGAACTGAACGCGCGATTTGGCCATTAGGGGTGTGCCGGTCGCCAATTGCCGGAGGTCGGCGGGACAGCACCCCCCTCTGGCCTGCCGGCCATCTCCCCCGCAAGGGGGGAGATCAGCAGCTTTGGCGCCGGCACCCATCTTGCAACGTCTACGATTGGCGAAAGCCAAAGCGACAGCCAATCTCCCCCCTTGCGGGGGAGATGGCCGGCAGGCCAGAGGGGGGTGTGAAGGAACGAGGCCTTTCTCAAGAGATCACTCAAACCTCTCCGGCAGGTGATGCTCCTCGGCCAGATCGGAGAACCGCGTGAACTCGCCATGGAAGGCGAGGCTGACGGTGCCGGTCGGTCCGTGGCGCTGTTTGGCGACGATGCACTCGGCCTTGCCGCGCGCCTCGTTCATCTCGTTTTCCCACTTGACGTATTCCTCGGTGCCGAGCTTCGGCTCGCGGTTCTTGAGGTAATATTCCTCGCGATAGACGAACAGCACCACGTCGGCGTCCTGCTCGATGGAGCCGGATTCACGCAGGTCCGAGAGCTGCGGGCGCTTGTCGTCACGGCTTTCGACCTGACGCGACAGCTGCGACAGCGCGATGATCGGCACGCCGAGCTCCTTGGCAAGCGCCTTGAGGCCCGTGGTGATCTCGGTGATTTCCTGCACGCGGTTCTGCGAGGCGCGCGCGGAGGAGCCCTGCATCAGCTGGATGTAGTCGATGACGATGAGGTCGAGGCCGCGCTGCCGCTTCAGGCGTCGCGCGCGGGCGGAGAGCTGCGCGATCGAGATACCGCCGGTCTGGTCGATGAACAGCGGGATCTTCTGCATCGTCTGCGAACAGGCGACGAGTTTTTCGAAATCCTTCTCGGTGATTTCGCCGCGCCGGATTTTTGACGACGAAATCTCGGTCTGCTCGGAGATGATACGGGTGGCGAGCTGCTCCGACGACATTTCCAGCGAGAAGAAGCCGACGACACCGCCATTAGCGGCCTTGAACGTGCCGTCGGCCTGCTGCGCCGGCACGTAGGCCTCGGCGATGTTGAAGGCGATGTTGGTCGCCAAGGAGGTCTTGCCCATGCCTGGGCGCCCGGCGAGCACGATCAAGTCGGAGGGCTGCAGGCCGCCCATGCGGCGGTCGAGGTCGCGCAGGCCGGTGGAGATGCCGGACAGGTGGCCGTCGCGCATATAGGCTGCATTGGCCATGTCGACGGCGGTCTTGACCGCATCGTTGAAGCTCTCGAAGCCGCCATCGTAGCGGCCGGTTTCGGCGAGCTCGAACAGCCGACGCTCGGCGTCCTCGATCTGCTCGGAGGGCGACATGTCGACTGGCGCGTCATAGGCGATGTTGACCATGTCCTCGCCGACGGTGATCAGCGCGCGGCGCGTCGCGAGGTCGTAGATGGCGCGGCCATAGTCGGTCGCATTGACGACGGTGACGGCTTCGACGGCAAGCCGCACGACATATTGCGCCACCGTCATGTCGCCGACTTTCTCGTCGGCCGGCAGGAAGGTCTTGAGCGTGATCGGCGTCGCGATCTTGCCCATGCGGATAAGCTCGGCCGCGACCTCGAAGATCCGGCGGTGCAGCGGCTCATAGAAATGCGCCGGCTTGAGGAAATCCGAAACCCGGTAGAAGGCGTCGTTGTTGACGAGGATGGCGCCAAGCAGCGCCTGCTCGGCCTCGATGTTGTTCGGGGCCTCGCGATAAAGCGGCGTTTCCGCCGCGCCGAATTTCAGTGCCGCCTCTGCCATGATATCCCCGATTTCGATCCCGCTTTCCTCGATATCAGAACGGGAAGATTCGGTGCTGACCTTTCTGCAACACTCCTCGGCCCAACCCGCTTGATGCCCAATGTTCACAGGAACGGAAAACCATCCACAGGACAGTATTCCGGTGGCCCGATTCCAGTTGACTCGGCAAGTCGTGATTCTTAGTTGCAAAAATGGAACGAAGCAAGAACAATCTGGCGAACTGGTTGCCGTTGGGGAGGCTCACGGATGAACCGATAAAGTCCGTCGCGAATGGTACCGTAACCGTCCGAGATTAGTCGAAAACATCCGTCAAGTCGTCATCCACGGGCGGAGCAAGGAGCGAAGCGGCGCGCGCAGACCCGAGGATCCATGCCGTTACCTGTGAGCGTTGCGGCGGTTCAGAACGGTTCTGTTCTGCACCGTTTTTATTCTCGCGTGAGGTCACGGAATGGATCCTCGGGTCTGTGCGCCGCTTCGCGTCGCTCCGCCCGTGGATGACGAAGTTTAGGCGCTTCGGCTAACCTCCAAAGTTGCGGCTCTGCCAAGGCATCGACGGCGCGGCCTCCCCTGATGTCGTCGGCCCACCCAGTTCAATCTATCGTGTCGCCCCAGTCCGCTCGCCGCGCGGTCCTGAAAACCTCCCCGTCGCGCTTGCTGAACAACCGCTCGCCGGCGCTGCCGTCGGGCCGACAGAGTTTCAGCACCGCCTTGCCGGAGCCGCCTTTGGGCGGCGCGAGTACCCGTGCCGGGCGCACCCGCGCCGGCTGCCGGGAGGCGGCGAGATAGATGAATTTCTCGTCCTCCCACGGCACGTCGGCTTCCTTGACGAGACGATGCAGGCGCGAGCGGGCGACGCGTCGCGAAAAATGGCACCAGTCGGGTGGCTTGAGCGGGCAGGGCGCCGCGTGCGGGCAGGGCGCCAGGATATGCGCGCCGGCTTCGATCAGTTGTTGCCGCGCGGCAAGGATGCGCTGCCAGCCGGCGGGCGTGCCGGGTTCGACGATAAGCAGCGTGTCGGCGGTCAACTGCCAGAGGCGACCGACGAGCCTCGGCAGCGAAGCCGGCGCGACCTCATCGAGCACATAGGCGATGCTGACGAGGTCGGCGGGCTTGGTGCCGTCGAGATCGATGGTGGCGTCGCCGGCAACCCATTCGGCGCGGGCGGCGATTGTGCCGGCTGCGAGCGACTGCCCGATTTTGCGCACGGCAGCGCTTGCTTCGACCAGAACCGCCTGTTCCAGCTTCGGCCAGGCGTCTGCCGTGGCCCAAAGCATGGTGCCAGGCCCGGCGCCGATGTCGAGCAAGGTCTTCGGCTGGAAATCCGGTCGCACATCGGCCAGCGCGTCGACGCTGGCGCGGACCGCGGCATAGGTGGCGGGCAACCTTGTCGCCAGATAGGCCTTGACCGCCATCTCCTCGCCCATATGCAGGCGGCCGTCGCGCAACTCGGCGCGGTAGCGCTCCGAGAGCGTCCGCGCCGCCTGTTTCAGCGCCGGCAACGGCACTTTCTCCAGGAGGCCGTCGACGCCTTGCCGTAATTGAGCGGGGAGTTCCATCTTTTAGGCCCCGCGCGGCGCGAGCAGGATGACGGAGGCGCCGACGATGCAGAGCGCCGCGCCCGCCAGATCCCAGCGGTCGGGGCGCGCGCCCTCGACCAGCCACAGCCAACCGAGTGAGGCCACGATGTAGATGCCGCCATAGGCCGCGTAGGCGCGGCCCGCCGCGTCCGTCTCGACCAGCGACAGCAGGAACGCGAAGAACGCCAGCGAGGCGAGGCCGGGGAGCAGCCAGAGCGGCGACTTCTCCAGCCGCCACCACGCCCAGAACGAGAAGCAGCCGGCGATCTCGGCAAGAGCGGCTGCGGTGTAGATGAGGTAGGTCATGAAAAAGGTCTCGCGAACGAGACCTTTTTTCGTGGCGTCAGGCCACAATGGCAAGCAGCATTAGGCGCCTATTCAACCTTCTTGCGGCGGATCGGCTTTGCGGGGCCAAGGGCCCCC
>NZ_RZTO01000423.1:0-5368 GCF_003997225.1 Mesorhizobium sp. M2C.T.Ca.TU.002.02.1.1 | reverse complement strand
CTTGCGAGTGAGGCGAGGTATCTCGTGGCCTGCCTGCTTGGCGGCCTTGAGGTCGGCCGCCAACTTCAGGAGAAAGCGGATTTCTTCGGCCGAAAGGTCATCCAGGGAAAGCACCGAGCGGCCATGCAGGTTGATCGACATTGGGTGTCCTTTCAGATCGGGTCGCGGGCGATGGGGCAGGTCATGCAATGGCCGCCGCCGCGGCCGCGGCTGAGCTCGGCGCCCTCGACGGTGATGACCTCGATGCCGGCGCGGCGCAGCAGCGTGTTGGTGTAGACGTTGCGGTCGTAGCCGATGACGACGCCCGGCTCGACCGCGACGACGTTGTTGCCATCGTCCCACTGCTCGCGCTCGGCCTCGTAACGGTCGCCGCCGGTGGTGATGATCCGCAGCGATTTCAGCCCGAGAGCTTCCGCGACCACGGATATGAAGGGGTCCTTCTCCTCCCTGACCTCGACTGCCGCATCACCGTCTCCGGGCCGGATCGAGAAGGTCCGCAGCCTTTCGACCACGGGCGGGTACATGGTGGCGAGGTCCCGGTCGCAGAAGGTGAAGACGGTGTCGAGATGCATGAAGGAGCGGTCGCGCGGCATCAGAGCCGCGATCACGCGTGTGGCTTCTCCGGCGGCGAACAGGCTTCGGGCGAGATCGCCGACCGCCTGCGGCGTGGTGCGCTCGCCCATGCCGACCAGAACGACGCCTCCGCCAACAGGCATGACGTCGCCGCCTTCGAGACTGACGCCTGTTCCGGCCTGGGGCGAGACGAACGGAATGCCGCTGTCGCGGAACCTTGGATGGAAGCGGTAGACAGCCTCGACATTGGCAGCCTCCGGCCGCCTGGCCGGCCAATACATCGGGTTGGCCGACACCGAGCGGTAGATCCAGCAGGAGCTGTCACGGGTGAACAGCTGGTTGGGGAGCGGCGGCAGCACGAAGTCCTGCGGCGCGAGCGTCCTCCCGGTCAGGCCCTTGGGCTCAAACGGCAGTTCGGCACGCGCAATGCCGCCGACGAGACAGGTTGCCAGCAGGCCGGCCGACATCTCGTTCAGCCAGCCCCGCATCTCGTCGACCATGTCCAGGCCGACCACTCCGGCATGCACCCGGCGATCGAGAAGCCAGTCGCGAGCCTTGCCGAGGCCCATTGTCTCGGCAAGCAGTTCGCCGAACGAATGCACCACCACACCGCGCTCTCGCAACGCGTCGACGAATACGTCGTGTTCCTGGCGCGCCCGTTTCACCCACAACACGTCGTCGAACAGCAGCGCCCTGCAGTTGTCCGGCGTTAGCCTGCGCAGGCTGAGATCCGGCCTGTGGACCATAACCTCGCGCAGGCGACCGACTTCCGAATGCACTCCAAGATTTGTCATCGGATGGCCTCTCAAAGCGCGCTGACGGCGCCGGTCCACATCTGGTAGGCGGCAAGGATTGCGACTGCGACGAGCGCGGCGGCGATGATGGCTTCCACCGGGTGGAAGACACGCTGATTGTTCTCGCGGCGGGCCCAGGCGTAGAAGATGACGCCCGGTGCATAGAGGATCGCGCACATGAACAGATACGCAGGTCCCGCCGCATAGACGAGCCACAGTCCGTAGATCGTCGCCACAATGCCGGCAACGAGCGGTCCCGTTCTGCCTTCGCCGCTTCGATAGCTTTCCCCGGTCAGTGCCAACTTGGCGGCGAAAGCGCCGGAGAAGATGTAAGGCACGAGGATGGCGGCCGAGGCGATGTAGAAAAGCGCCTGGTAGGTGCTCTGCGCAAAGAGCGTGATCACCAGGAAGGCCTGAACGAGCAGGTTGGTGATCAGCAGCGATGTCGAGGGAACGCCGCGTTCGCTTTCCCGGCCGAAGAACTTCGGCATGGTTCCGTCCTTGCCGGCCACATGCGGGATTTCAGCGGCTAGCAGCGTCCAGCTCAGGAAGGCGCCGACGACCGAGACGACGAGCGCGAGATTGATGAGCACGGCGCCCCAAGGCCCGACCACCGCCTCCAGCACGCCCGCCATCGACGGGTTCTTCAGGGCGGCAAGCTCGGGCTGGCTCAGGATGCCGAGCGAAAGCAGCGAGACCAGCGCGTAGAGCGCGAGGCAGGTGAAGAAGCCCAGCACCGTCGCGGTCGCGATGTCCTTGCGGCGCTCCGCCCGGGCGGAGAAAACGCTGGCGCCTTCGATGCCGATAAAGACCCACAGCGTCACCAGCATCGTGCTCTTGACCTGAGCGGCGATCGAACCGAGGGAGGCGTTGCCGAGACCCGTGAAGTCGAGCGACCAGACGTTGAGCTTGAAGGCGACGGCGACGACGCCGACGAAGAGGACGACAGGAGCAATCTTGGCGATGGTCACGACCGTGTTGACGATCGCAGCCTGGCGAATACCGGCAAGGATCAGGAGATGGACGGCCCACAACAGGATGGATGCGCCGAGCACCGCCTGCCAGGTATTCCCGTCGCCGAAGGCGGGGAAGAAATAGGACAGCGCGCTGAAGACAATCACGGCGTAGGAAACGTTGCCGACCCATGCGCTGATCCAATAGCCCCAGGCACTGTTGAAGCCTACGAACGGACCGAAGCCGGCCTTGGCATAGGCATAGGGGCCGGCGTCGAGCTCGGGCCGGCGTACCGCCAGCGACTGGTAGACAAACACCAGCGCAAGCATGCCGACCGCGGTGATGGTCCATCCGATGAGGATCGCAAGCGGACCGGCGCCGGCCGCCATGTTCTGCGGCAGGCTGAAGACGCCCGAGCCTACCATGGAGCCGATGACGAGCGCCGTCAGCGACCCCAGACGGAGCTTCGCCGAAGCCGGGGTCGCGGTCTCTTCCCGGATAGGGACATTGATGTCTGTTGTGGCCATGAGGCCCTCCCACCTTTGGAACGATGGAAGCAATTCAACAGGAAAGCGGGCCGGCAGCTTTGATACGGGTCAAATCAGGATCTCGGCGCCGGTGGCGTGGCCGCGACAATCTACCGGAGGAGCATGGCGCAGTAGCCCGCGACAGCGGCGGTCAAAGTCATGCCGGCCAGGGGCAACCAGAATCTCACCGGACCCGCAAACACTGCCAGGAACAGGCGCCCGATTGCGTTGGCCATCAGCGCGGTCAGCACCGCATGTCCAACGGTTTCGATCGACATCGACTGCTTGACCAGCCGCAGGGCGCTGAGCACCGAAGCGTCAACGTCAAACGCACCCGCGATCGCCGAACTCGCCAGCAGGCCTTGTTCCTTGAATTGGAAGGCCAACGCGGCGCTCGCTGTCGAGGCGACCGCAAACAGCAATGCAAAGATCAGCAACGGTACCAGTTCGAATGGATTGCGCGTCGCGCCGGGGTTGTCCGGCTTGCGGCCGTGAATAGCCAATGCGATCGTTCCGCAGACGCCGAGTGTCAGCGCTGCAGCGAGCGCGGGCATGGCGATGAAGGCGGCCACCGCCGGCGCCAGCAACAGGACCACGAGACAGACACGCAAGATCGAGATCATCGCGGCCAGCGAAGCCGCGCCCGCGTAGGACAAGGAATTGTCCGACGCATTGGCGGTGCGAGCCAGTGACAGGGTGACGGCGGTCGACGAGACCACGGCGCCGGCAAGCGCGCTCACAATCAAGCCGCGGGCGTTTCCGAGGACGCGCACCGCGACATAACCGGCGAAGGAAATCGAGGCCATCAGCACCGTCAGAAGCCAGACCTCACGCGGGTTGAAACCGCCCCAGGGGTCAAATGTGCGGTCCGGCAGCAGGGGCAGGACTACGGCCGTCATCACCGCCAGGATCAATGCCGAGCGAAGCTCGATCCAGGTCAGGCTCTTCAAGAGCCCATGCAAGATTTCGCGACTGGCGAGGAGCGCCGCCAGCGCCGCGCCGCCTGCGGCCGCGACGCGGAAATCGCCGGCCACGCAGAGCGCGCCAAGGGCAAACACCGCCAGGCCCGCAATAACGGTCGTAACGCTGAAATCCTCATCATGCGCGGCTTCGCGCGCCTTGTACCATGCAAAGATGCCAGCAAAGGCGAGGAAGCCGGCGATCAATATGGAAATCGCATTGAGCGCCTCGGCCAACGCCGCCATGATGCCGCCGAGAAGCCCCGCGATGCCGAATGTGCGAATGCCGGCTGTTCGGCTCCGGTCGGGCGCATCGCGTTCTCGCCAGCCGCGCTCCAATCCAACGAGAAGGCCTATCGCCAAGGCGATACCGAGTTGGACTATGAGCGAGTCCATCGCAGAGCCTCAAGTCGGCTGCATATGCCGCCAACCGCTTCGAGCGGCAGTTGGCTTGGCGCTGCTTCCGCACGACCTTGCTGTGGAGAGGTTAGTTCTCCGACGCTTCGCGTCCCGAAATTTCCACGACGAAAATGCTGAAGAATACATGAGGAAGATGCTCCGCGTCTGAGGATGCGATCGGCTTGAACGCGCCTGGCTCCCACCAGTCGGCATGCTTGCTCAGCAAGGACCATGCGTGATCAAGCTGCATCTTATGCCCGATTCGATCGGGAAGCTCCTCATAACGGCCATCGACGACGACGCTTTTCCAACCTCGGGTGGTGCTGTGCTCGTCGACCTGCACCGACACAAGCGGATTGAGGCGCATCCAGTCGATTTTCTTCCCCAGCATTGAAAATGCATAGAGACGATTGTCTGCATAGGCATAGTGGAACGGCACGATGTAGGGTTGCCCGTCCTTCGCGCAGGCCAGGTGACCGACGCGATGGGTCATCAGCAATTTCGTGCATTCCAGGGTGGAAAGGGTGCGGATCCGCATCGCCGAACTCCTAAAGCATGTCTCCCGAAAGTGGACCCGGTTTCGGGATAAAGACATGCTTAAATCAAAAACTTAAAGCAGGCCGCGTGAATCCTTTTTCACGCGACCCGCTTTAAGTGCCGGCTTCGTGCCTCGATTTGTCGGCGATGCCCGCACCGGGACGCCTTCTTTCCTCATCACTGCGACGGTCTCCTCGAGCGAGGGCCATCATGTCGAGAACCTCGCTGTCGGAAAGCTGCGGAAAGCTGCCGTAATAGTAGCTCAGCGCCCGGAAACGGGCGGGCTGGTTGATACAGATCGTCAAGTCCGCTTCCTGCGCAAGTTCGTCCACGGTCTCCGGCGGCGCAACCGGCAGTGCGACGATGACCTTTCGCGGGGAGCGCCGTTTCAACGCGCGGATGGCCACCTTCATCGTCGTTCCAGTGGCCGCCCCGTCGTCGACGATAACAACAGTTTTACCTGCCACCGACAGCGGTAGGTCTTTCCCACGATATACGGCTCGGCGCCGCTCCAATTCGGGACGTTCCTGCGCGATCAGAACACGAAGGGCGCTGTCACCGAGAGCGTACGCTTCCACGATCTCCCGGTTGAGAACGACATCCGGCGGGTCTCCGTCCACGATAG
>NZ_RZTO01000422.1:0-5392 GCF_003997225.1 Mesorhizobium sp. M2C.T.Ca.TU.002.02.1.1 | reverse complement strand
CCGCCGGCATCGTCTTCCTCATCGCGCTGATCGTCGTCTCCGTCATCACCATGAAGCTCGCCGACTGGATCATCGATTCGCGTATCGGCGCGCTCGACCGGACGCTCGGCTTCCTCTATGGCGCGGCGCGCGGCGTCTTGGTTGTCGCGGTGGCGCTTTTGTTCTTCAACTGGCTCGCCGGCGCCAAGGCGCCCGCCTGGATCGCCAACGCCAAGTCGCGGCCGCTGCTGGAGACGATCGGCGCCAAGCTCGAGAGCGTGCTGCCGGAGAACACCGAGGAACTGGTCAACAAATACACGCATAAGGGCACGCCGCAGGCCGGCGCGCCGGCCACGACCGACCAGCCTGCGGCCGAGCCGCCGGCCACCGGCGACGACAACGCGACGGCGCCTGATGACAGCGAGGGCGAGGCCCCGGCCGACAACGAGCCGGCCCCAGCGCCTGCCCCGGCTCCGGCCCCCGCTCCAGCGCCGGCAAATTGAAATCCAGGCCAGCCACAGCGTTGGCCTGAGGCATTTTGTGAATGCCTGACGGCGTACGTTGCGTTCAGCCGGCGATAGCCCTATATGGCAGCTTTAGCGGAGCTTGAGCACCAGATGGCAGACTCAACGGCAGATAGAGGCAAAGTCCTTTCCGCCGAGGCCGACGACCATTTCCATGACGAATGCGGCGTGTTCGGCATTTTCGGCCGGCAGGACGCGGCGGCCATCGTCACACTCGGCCTTCACGCCTTGCAGCATCGCGGCCAGGAAGCGGCCGGCATCGTCTCCTATGACGGCACCCAGTTCCATGTCGAACGCCATGTCGGCCTGATCGGCGACACCTTCACCAAGCAGAACGTGCTCGACCGCCTGCAAGGCAATCGCGCCATTGGCCATACGCGCTATGCCACCACCGGCGGCGCAGGCGTCCGCAACATCCAGCCTTTCTTCGCCGAGCTCGCCGAAGGCGGGTTGGCGGTCGCCCATAACGGCAACCTCACCAATGCGCTCACCGTGCAGCGCACGCTGCAGAAGCAGGGCTCGATCTTCTCCTCGACCTCCGACACCGAGACGCTGCTGCACCTGGTCGCGACCAGCAAGGAGCGCGATTTGAACTCGCGTTTCATCGACGCGGTACGCCAGGTCGAGGGCGCCTTCTCGCTGGTGGCGATGACGGCCAAGAAAATGATCGGCTGCCGCGATCCGCTCGGTATCCGCCCACTGGTGCTGGGCGATCTCGACGGCGCCTGGATCCTCGCTTCCGAAACCTGCGCGCTCGACATCATCGGCGCCCGCTTCGTGCGCGACATCAAGCCGGGCGAGATGGTGGTCGTCACCTCCAAGGGCATCGAGAGCATCTTCCCGTTCGAGCCGCAGAAGACGCGCTTCTGCATCTTCGAATATGTCTATTTCGCACGGCCGGATTCGTCGGTCGAAGGCCGCAACGTCTATGAGGTGAGGAAGCGCATCGGCGCCGAGCTCGCGCAGGAAAACCCGGTCGAGGCCGACATCGTCGTGCCGGTGCCGGATTCCGGCACGCCGGCCGCGATCGGCTTCTCACAGGCCGCCGGCATTCCCTTCGAGCTTGGCATCATCCGCAACCACTATGTCGGCCGCACCTTCATCCAGCCGGGCGATTCGATCCGCCACATGGGCGTCAAGCTGAAGCACAACGCCAACCGCCGCATGATCGAGGGCAAGCGCGTGGTGCTGGTCGACGATTCGATCGTGCGCGGCACCACCAGCCAGAAGATCGTGCAGATGGTGCGCGACGCCGGCGCGAAGGAAGTGCATATGCGCATCGCATCGCCGCCGACCAGCGCATCCTGCTTCTACGGCGTCGACACGCCGGAGAAGTCGAAGCTGCTCGCATCGCGCATGTCGGTCGAGGAGATGGCGGAATTCATCCGCGTCGATTCGCTCGGGTTTCTGTCGATCGACGGACTCTACCGCGCCGTCGGCGAAGCACGCCGCGACAACGACCAGCCGCAATTCTGCGACGCCTGCTTCACCGGACAGTACCCCACCCGCCTGCTCGATTTCGAAGGCCACGACAATGTGCGCACGCTGTCGCTGCTGGCGAGCGGCGGGTCGTAAGGCGCAATATTTGTTTTGACGCAATTCCGGACGGAAAACCGTCAGACACTTTTCCCGGAATTGCTTAGCTCACGGACAATCTCGCATGACCCTCGACCTTTCCGGCCGCGTGGCGGTCGTAACCGGCGCCTCGCGCGGCATCGGCTATTTCATCGCCAGGGAACTGGCGGCGGCCGGCGCGCATGTGATCGCGGTGGCGCGCACGGTGGGCGGCCTTGAAGAGCTCGACGACGAGATCAAGGCCGGTGGCCGCGGACAGGCGACGCTGGTGCCGCTCGACCTGACCGACATGCCCGGCATCGACCGGCTGGGCGGCGCGATCCATGAGCGCTGGGGCAAGCTCGACATACTGGTTGCCAATGCCGGCATGCTCGGCGTCATCTCGCCGATCGGCCATGTCGAGGCCAAGACGTTCGAGAAGGTGATGACCCTCAACGTCACCTCGACCTGGCGGCTGATCCGTTCGGTCGATCCGTTGCTCAGGCTCTCCGACGCCGGCCGCGCCATCATCCTGTCGTCCAGCGCAGCGCATTCGGCGCGCGCCTTCTGGGCGCCCTATGCGGCTTCCAAGGCCGCGGTCGAAACGATGATGCGGTCCTGGGCGCATGAGACCGAGAGCCTGCCGCTGAGGGTGAACGCCGCCGATCCGGGTGCGACCCGCACGGCTATGCGCGCTCAGGCCATGCCCGGCGAGGACCCGGAGACGCTGCCGCATCCGTCCGAGATCGCCAGGCGCATCGTGCCGCTGGCGAGCCCGGACCTGAAGGAGACGGGCCTGATCTTCCGGGCCAAGCACAACCGCTTCGTCTCCTACCGGCAGCCGGAATAAAAGGAAGCTCAGACCGGATTAAACCGGGCTCCGGCAACGTTCTTCGAATGCAAGGCATTCGAAACCGGAGGACCGACATGCGTAGACTTCTTCTCGTTGCCGCCATCGCCACTGCCGCGGCGCTTGCCGCATCTGCCGGCGTGGCCTTCTCGCAAGACAAGACCATGAGCTTCTTCGTCACCAGCGTCGGCTCCGGCAAGGGCGCCGATCTGGGCGGACTGAAAGGCGCCGATGCCCATTGCGCGTCGCTGGCGGAAGCAGCCGGCGCCACCGGCAAGACCTGGCATGCCTATCTTTCCTCCAGCACCGAAGATGCGCGCGACCGCATCGGCAAGGGCCCATGGTTCAACGCCAAGGGCGAGAAGATCGCCGACGATGTCGCTTCGCTGCACAGCGATGCCAACGGCATCACCAAAAAGACGGCGCTGACCGAAAAGGGCGAGACGATCAACGGCCGCGGCGACACGCCGAACCGGCATGATATGCTGACCGGCTCCAAGCCCGACGGCACGAAGATCGCCGACCAGACCTGCGGCGACTGGACGATGAGCGGCGCCGAAGGTGCCGCCATGATGGGCCATCATGACCGCACGGGGCTCGACGATTCGGCGGCGGCGAAGTCGTGGAATTCCTCGCATGCCTCGCGCGGCGGCTGCAGCCAGGACGCGCTGAAAGGCACCGGCGGCGACGGGCTGTTCTACTGTTTCGCGGTCGAGTGAGCGGCTAGGTCGGGTCATCGTTTCGCGGAAACGACGAACCGATCTATCCATCTCTTTGTTGACGCAATTCCTGACGGAAATCCGCTTCACACTTTTCCTGGAATTGCTTTGGTTCACGGGTCTGTGAACGGGGCGGTGGAAGCGTGTTGCGCCGCCCCGCTTTCGTCACTCCAAGGGAGTTGCTAGGATCGGTCCGACTCCGACATTTCAGCAAAGCGAGGAATTCCCATGGCTGCTACTCCCAGCGTAGCGTTGGTCTGGTATCTGGTGATCGCAGGCCCGCAAGGCGGCATGGTGGTGCTGCCCAGCACCTTCGACACCCGCGAACAGTGCACCAACGCCATCACCGAATATCAGAAGCAGCCGACACCGCAGGGCTGGGCCGTGCAATGCGTGCCGAGCGCCTCGCCGTTTACTGACGAAGGGGATGCTGAAGAGCCCTCGGCGCAGTAGGTAGCTCTTCCCCTCACCCAGCCTCCGCTTCGCTCGGCTGACCTCTCCCCACTGGGGAGAGGAGGCTGTCGGCGCCGACACCAACCTCTTCTCCCCACCGGGGAGAAGGTGGCCGCGCAGCAGCCGGATGAGGGGGCGTCGCGCTTCAGCGCTGTGCGCTCACGCTCAATGACGGCTTGTTGTTGATCGTCTGGAACACCACGCAGTATCGCTCGGTGAGCTTCATGAGCGAATCGATCCGCTCCTGCGGCTCGTCGGTGTCGAGGTCGAATTTCAGCCTTATCTCGCGAAAGCCGACCGGCGCGTCGCGAGCAACGCCGAGCGTGCCGCGAAAATCGAGGTCGCCCTCGGCCTCGACGGCGGCATTGCCGAGCTTGAACTCCAGCGCCGTCGCCACCGCTTTCAGCGTCACGCCGGCGCAAGCGACCAGCGCCTCCAGCAGCATGTCGCCCGAGCAGAGCTCGAGGCCCGAGCCGCCGGTGGCGGGATGAAGCCCGGCAATGGCGAGCGCCCTGCCCGTCTCCACCTTGCAGGCGATCGACTGATCGTCGAGCGTGCCGCGGGCTCTCAGCGTGATCAGCGCCTTGGCGGCATCGTCGCGATAGGCGTCCTTGAGCGGAGCCTGCATGGCCTTGAGCGCGGTTGCATCCATTTTGTTGTCCTTTCGATCCGTCTTTGACGGTAGATAGCACATAATTCCAGCTTGGGTTCCTCGCCTCATGAAATGGGGAGAGGTGGCTCGGAGAAGCCGAGACGGAGAGGGGAGCGTCCCACGAAGGCCCCCTCTCCGTCCGCTTCGCGGACACCTCCTCCGCCCTTGGCGGGGCGAGGAACCAAGTCTTGAGACGCCCCCTTTGACATCCGCCGCCCTAGCCATACCTTTGCGGATGCCATCCCAGCGGAGCTCTCATGCGGTCCAAGCTCATCCCCCTCGCCCTCCTGGCGCTCGCCGCCTTCGCGCAGCCGGCCTTCGCCGAAACACCGGAACGGCCGGCACCGACCGGCGGCGTGCTGTCGCTGTTGCCGCCGCCGCAGGTGACCGAGCATTCGATCACGCTTGGCGGGCGCAAGCTGGATTACCAGGCCAAGGCCGGCACGCTGTCGCTCTTGTCCGGCAAGGGCGAGGTCACGGCGGAGATATTCTATGTCGCCTACACGCAGCAGTCGCCAGCCCCGGCGAAAGAGCGGCCGATCACCTTCGTCTTCAACGGCGGGCCCGGTGCTGCTTCGGCCTACCTGCATCTCGGCGCGATCGGGCCCCGCATCGTCGAGACCGCCGCCGACGGCGAATTCCGGCGGCCGCCCCAAAAGCT
>NZ_RZTO01000421.1:0-5393 GCF_003997225.1 Mesorhizobium sp. M2C.T.Ca.TU.002.02.1.1 | reverse complement strand
GCTCAACATCGCGCTTCTGATCGGCGGCGTCTCCTTCGACGAGCAGGACAAGAAGCTGGAGCGCGGCGCCGACGTGCTGATCGCGACGCCCGGCCGCCTGCTCGACCACCGCGAGCGCGGCAAGCTTCTGCTCAACGGCGTCGAGATCCTCGTCATCGACGAGGCCGACCGCATGCTCGACATGGGCTTCATTCCCGACATCGAGCGCATCTGCGAGATGATCCCGTTCACGCGCCAGACGCTGTTCTTCTCGGCGACGATGCCGCCGGAGATCACCAAGCTCACCGAGAAGTTCCTGCACGCGCCGGTGCGCGTCGAGGTCTCCAAGGCCGCCTCCACCGCGACCAGCATCACGCAGCGGCTGGTGAAGTCCGGCACGAAGCCGTGGGAAAAGCGCGAGACGCTGCGCAATCTGATCAAGGCCGAAGACGCTGACCTGAAGAACGCCATCATCTTCTGCAACCGCAAGGTCGAAGTGTCGGAACTGTTCCGCTCGCTGCTCAAGCATGATTTCGACGCCGGCGCGCTGCACGGCGACATGGACCAGCGCGCGCGCATGCAGATGCTCAACAATTTCCGCGACGGCAAGCTGCGCTACCTCGTTGCCTCGGACGTCGCGGCGCGTGGTCTGGACATCCCCGATGTCAGCCACGTCTTCAACTACGACGTGCCGATCCATGCCGAGGACTATGTTCACCGCATCGGCCGCACCGGCCGCGCCGGACGCGCGGGCAAGTCCTTCACCATCGCCACGCGCGCCGACACCAAATATGTCGACGCCATCGAGAGGCTGATCGGAACCAAGATCGAATGGCATGACGGCGACCTGTCGACCGTGACCGAAAGCGAGGGTGAGGATGCGCCGCGCCGTGGCCGCGGCGCGCCGCGCCGGGCCGGCCGCAAGGACGAGGACCGCAAGGACCGTGGTGAGCGCAAGAAGGACCGCCACGCCAAGCGCGACGAGGCGCCCGAGACCGCGCGCGACGAGCAGCCGGTCGCCGAAGTGGCCGATATCGCCGAACGCCGCGCCCGCAAGGATGCGATCCGTTCCGAGAACGAGCGTAAAGGCTCCGGCAACCGTCACGAGCAGCGCGGCGATGCCCGGCCGCAGCGCGACCGCCCCGGCCGCCACCGTCAGGAGGAAGACGACGCCACCGTCGGCTTTGGCGACGACGTGCCGGCCTTCATGCGGATCATCGCGAAGGTCTGAAGCTTCCGCCAGTCCAGGCAGAAATGAAAACGGCCCCGTCCGGGGCCGTTTCCTTTTAAGCTGTCTTGACCGCCCTGCCCTACATCGGTCCTGGCATCATCTTGGTAGGCTTCTCCAGCATCGGGAAATCGGCCTTGTTGCAGGTCACCTTCGGGTTGGTCGGGGTGAACATGCCGTTCGGATTGTCCCTGAACAGCCAGGCATGCAGGTCGTAGTGGACGAATTCCCTTGGAATGAGCGGATAGTGCCCCTCCATCGGCCCCATGAATTTCTGGCCGAACAGCTTTGGAACTTCCTTCACGTCCGGCGTCAACGGCACCAGCCATTCCACGCCGACCAGCTTCAAACCCTTCTTCGTCGGCTCGTAGATCAGGACGTTCGGCTTCATCGGGTCGAGCGGCTTGCCGATACTCGGCACGTTGACGAAATGAATGCCCATGGCACCCTTCGGATAGTACATCGCGCCGGCTATCTTCTCGCCAGCGTAGTGGACGCAGCCGACGGTCGACAAATAGAGGTCTCGGACGGCGGCGGTGTAATCCTCATATTTGGCCAGGGATTTCTTCAGGGCTTCGATATCGGCCTTGTTGGCGTCCTCGGCCCGAGCCGTGGTGGCTCCGAGCCATGCGCCCAAAAGGCCAGTCAAAACGAGGACGCCGTAGCGCCCGAGGCGAGCTGTTCTTGTCATGCATTCCTCCCAGATTCCCTTGATCTGGCCGTGCAAGACCGGGGCGGCAGATGCTGATTGCGCGGCCGATTGACCACCCCATCCCCTCTGGACAGCAGGATGGTAGTCCTTTCCCTGGATTTGAAAAGTATCAATTAGAACAAGCTAATGTCCTAAGACCTTCGATCCATCTTTGGACGGAGCCAACAAAAAACGGCCCCACGTGGGGCCGTTCTGGTTTGGTGGCGCTTCGCTGCTTTGCGCGGTGTGCTCAGGTGAGCGGCGACAGCTGGATCTCGACGCGCCGGTTCTGCTCGCGGCCCTGGGCCGTCGCGTTGGATGCGATCGGCCGCGTCTTGCCGAATCCGGTGACGGCGAAGCGGCGCTGATCGACGCCCTGGCCGGCAAGATAATTGGCGACGGCAAGCGCGCGCCGCTGCGACAGATCGAAATTGTGCTGGTCGCCGCCGGTCGAATCGGTGTGGCCGAACACGTCCACCGTGGTCTGGCGGAACTTCTTGAGCACCAGCGCGACCGAATTCAGCACCGGATAGAAGCCCGGCTTCACCGCGTCCTGGTCGACATTGAAGGTGATATCGGACGGCATGTTGAGGATGATCTGGTCGCCGCTGCGGGTGACGCTGACCCCGGTGCCCTGCAGTTGGCGACGAAGCTCGGCCTCGTTCTGGTCCATGGTCGCGCCGATCGCACCGCCGGCGAGAGCGCCGATGCCGGCGCCGATCAAGGCGTTGCGGCGGTCATTACCGCCGGCGAGCAGGCCAAGGCTGGCGCCTGCCAGCGCGCCAAGGCCGGCACCGGCCGCCGTGTTGGAAATCTTCTGGTCGCCGGTGTACGGATCGGTGGTGGTGCAGGCACTCACCAGCACAGCCGTCGCCACGACGACGAGCACGGTCTTTTTCATAAGATTGGTCCCTCTCCAATTCGCGGCCCTTGCGGCCACGCCAAATCAGCCCTTCCGCAGCCTTGTAGCATGAAATGCGGCGAAAAACGGAACGGGAATGCGGCCGCAAAGCCCGGTGGCCGTTCCCATTTCGCCTCTACCACAAATTCTTGCCGTCGATCACCACCACCTCGACCTTGTCCAGATCGAAATCGTCGAACAGGCGCGAATTGACGCTGATTTTCGGGTTGTCGAAATCCGGCTTCCCGGTCGACCAGTCAGGCGTTTCGGTGAAGGTGCCGCAACCGCAAATGGCGCAGAAACCGTGCTTCACGGTCTTGGAGCCCCAGCGATAGAAGGAGACGTTCTCCGGCGGGCTTGTGAGCTTGAATTGCGACGGCACGTAATAGGCCCATAGCGACCCGCGCTTCGAGCAGAACGAGCATGTGCATTGCGTCACCGTCTGCGGCGCCTCGGCGACCTCGAAGGTTGTCGCCTTGCAGTGGCAGCTTCCCCTGATGGTCATGAACTCACCTCTCCGTTGTCCACCGCCACGCCGGATTCCCCTGGCGGAAGGGCAACATAAAGAAGCGGTCCTGACAACTGTCTGTCAGCAGCTTCGGCAGATATGCCGGCGCGATCGAGACTCTCCCGCGCCTCGCGTTTGGCTCGCGAAGTTCAGTAGGAGGGCGGCGGCACGAACAGGCAGATGGTCTTGCCGGCGTCGAGCCCGGCCTGATGCGCGCACCAGTGGTATTCGCCGTCGGGCGAATTCTTGATCCGCTTGTCGCTATAGGCCACCACTTCACCCGTGCCCTTTATGACATAGCCTTCGGGCCGCTCGCTGATGGACGACTGCGGCACCTCCTTGCAATCGAAGTTGGCACAGCAGGCAAAGGGGTATTTCCAGCCTTGCGGCATGGCGGCCGTGGGTTGGGCGTCGTGCGCGATGGCCGGCGGCGCCAGCACTGCGATGGCTCCAACAGCGAACAGGGAGAACAAAAGTCGGCCGGCCGGTCGAACGGCTTGGGCCGATCTTGATATGGCAGCAGACATCGAAACGTTCCTTTCGAGCATCAAGCGTTTTCGCTTGCCCGTTCTTGGAACGTGTCTTCCCAGCGGCCGGATCGTCAGTCGCAGTTATGCCGCGTCCGGCCATAAATGCTTCTATCCCCCAGCCCGAATGCTGAGCTGATTCCATAGCCAGCGCAAGAAGTGGGGCGCGCCATCACAGCGCGCTGGGCTTCAAGCCTCGGCGACGGAAAGATGCGCAGACTTGGCTGGTAGAACCAAACGACAAGCCTGCGCCCAGGGTGCCTAAGAACGAAGTTCGGCTGACGGAAGTTCCGGCGTTCAGCCGTCGACATGTTCACGATATTGCGGCAGATCGTCTGTAATCGTGAACCACGGCGCCTTTGAACCGACGAAGATATGTGCGCTCGGGCGAATGCCTGGATCGTCCATCAGTGTTCCCATGGCGACATGGACATAGGCGCCATCGCGGACCAATGAATAGACGAGCGAGCCGCATCGGCCGCAATGGGCGTCATGGCCGTTCTGGTCGCCGAAGATCAGCAGCCTGTCGTCGCCGTCGATGAGACGGAACTTGCCGCGCTCGATGCCGGCGAAGGGTTTGAACGCAGATCCGGTCGTGCGCCGGCAGTTGGAGCAGTGGCAGTTGGCGGCGTAAACGAATTCGTCCGCCACCTCGTAGTGGACGGCGCCGCAGAAGCACTTCCCGGCAAGTTTGCGCGTCACCGGCTCCTCCGTCGTGCGGCGCTGGGGATCCTAGTCCAAGTCCGCCACCGCTTCGCCTGCACCACCCTCGATGCGATGCGAGAGCGAGGCTTCCATGAATTCGTCGAGGTCGCCATCGAGCACGCTCGACGGCGAGGTGCTTTCGACGCCCGTGCGCAGGTCCTTCACGAGCTGGTACGGCTGCAGCACGTAGGAGCGGATCTGGTGGCCCCAGCCGATGTCGCTCTTCGATGCTTCGGTGGCGTTGGCGACCGCCTCGCGCTTCTTCAGCTCTTCCTCGTAGAGGCGCGAGCGCAGCATTTCCCAGGCCTTGGCACGGTTCTTGTGCTGCGAGCGCTCGGCCTGGCAGGCAACCGCTATGCCGGTCGCCAGATGGGTGATGCGCACCGCCGAGTCGGTGGTGTTGACGTGCTGGCCGCCCGACCCCGAGGAACGATAGGTGTCGATGCGCACGTCGGCTTCGGAAACATTGATCTCGATCGAGTCGTCGATGACCGGATAGACCCAGACGCTGGCGAAGGACGTGTGGCGCCGCGCGTTGCTGTCGTAAGGCGAGATGCGCACCAGGCGGTGGACGCCGGACTCGGTCTTCAGCCAGCCATAGGCGTTGTGGCCCTTGATCAGCACGGTCGCGGACTTGATGCCAGCCTCTTCGCCATCGTGGACTTCGAGCACCTCGACCTTGAAGCGGCGGCGCTCGGCCCAGCGCGTGTACATGCGCAGAAGCATGGAGGCCCAGTCCTGGCTTTCGGTGCCGCCGGCGCCGGCATGGATTTCCAGATAGGTGTCGTTGGCGTCGGCTTCACCGGAGAGCAGCGTCTCGACCTGGCGGGCCTTCGCCTCGCCCTGCATCGAAC
>NZ_RZTO01000420.1:0-5400 GCF_003997225.1 Mesorhizobium sp. M2C.T.Ca.TU.002.02.1.1 | reverse complement strand
CATGCCGTGCGGGCAGCCGAAATTGAGCTCGATGCCGTCGGCGCCGGTCTCCTCGACCAGCGGCAGGATCGCCTTCCAGCTTTCCTCCACGCAAGGCACCATGATCGACGCGATCAGCGCCCGGTCCGGCCAGTTCATCTTCACCTGCTTCATCTCGCGCAGGTTGGTCTGCAGGTCGCGATCGGTGATCAGCTCGATGTTGTTCAAGCCCAGCAGGCGGCGGTCGGCGCCCCAGATCGCGCCGTAGCGCGGACCGTTGACGTTGACGACCGGCGGCCCCTCCTCGCCCAGCGTCTTCCACACCACGCCGCCCCAGCCGGCCTTGAAGGCGCGCTCGACATTGTAGGCCTTGTCGGTCGGCGGCGCCGAGGCCAGCCAGAACGGATTGGGCGACTTGATGCCGATAAAATTGTTGCGGATGTCTGCCATGCTCATGCCCTCCCGTTAGAGGTCAGTGCCCGGTGGATGCTCTCGGCCGCGTCGCGCCCTTGCGCCACCGCCGAGACCGTCAAATCGTCGCCGCCGAAGATGCAGTCGCCGCCAGCCCAGACCTTGGCCAGCGAGGTGCGCCCTTCCGCATCGACCTTGATGCGGCCGCCCTCCAGCTCAATCTGCTCGCTGCTGCCGTTGAGATGCGCCGGCACGAAGCTCTGGCCGATCGCCTTGAACACCTGGTCGGCGACGAGCGTGAGCCTTTCGCCGGTGCCGGCGAGCTTGTCGCCGCTCATCGCGGTATATTCGAGCTCGATCCCGGAGACCTTGCCGTTCTCGGCAATCACGCGCATGGGCTGCAGCCAGTGGCGGATGGTGACGCCGTTGGCGGCGGCCAGGTCCTGCTCGAAGCCGGAAGCGTTCATATGCTCCTGGCCGCGCCGGTAGCAGATCGTCACCTCTTCGGCGCCGAGCAGCTTCGACTGCACCGCGGCGTCGATCGCCGTCATGCCGCCGCCGATGACGACGACGCGCCGGCCGACCGGCAGGCTGGAGAGATCGCTTGCCTGGCGAAGCTCCGAGATGAACTCCACGGCGTTGGCGACGCCGTCCGTGTCCTCGCCGTCGGCCCGCAGCGCATTGACGCCGCCAAGCCCCATGCCGAGGAACACCGCGTCGTAGTTGCGGATCAGGTCGGCCAACTGGAAGTCGCGGCCGAGCGCCTTGCCGTTCTGGATGTCGATGCCGCCGATCCCGGTGACATAGTCGACCTCGGCCTGGGCGAAATCATCGACGCTCTTATACGCGGCGATGCCATATTCGTTGAGGCCGCCGGCCTTCGGCCGCGCCTCGAGGATCGTCACCTCATGGCCGTGGCGGGCAAGCCGATGCGCCGCCGCCAGCCCGGCCGGCCCCGCGCCGACCACGGCAATGCTCTTGCCCGTCGCTTCGGCGCGCTTATAGAACTGCTTGCCCTCGCCCATGGCGACATCGGTGGCGTAGCGCTGCAGCCGGCCGATCTGCACCGGCTTGCCTTCGGCCACCTCGCGCACGCAGACCTCTTCGCACAGCGTCTCGGTCGGGCAGACGCGGGCGCACATGCCACCAAGGATGTTCTGGTCGAAAATGGTCTTGGCCGAGCCCAGCGGATTGCCTGTCGCGATCTGCCGGATGAACAGCGGGATGTCGATCGAGGTCGGGCACGCGTTCATGCACGGCGCGTCGTAGCAGAAATAGCAGCGATCGGATTCGACCAGCGCCTCATGGTGGTCGAGCGGCGGATGCAGGTCGGAAAAATTATCGGCATATTGCTCGGAAGACAGCCGGCCGCCGGCAATGCCCTCGATGAAATGACCACTCGCCATTCCAGTTCCCCTTGTTGTCGTTTTGGGGAAGGCTAGCACGTTTTATTTTTTTATCAATTGGTCAATTTTCGGCCAAACCACTGTATTGACTGGATAAAAATATGATAATTATAGTCATGTTATAGCCATTACTGCCTCATCAGATGGCTCCGCATTTTCAAACCTCGCGGGATGAATCGACCGTATCTCGTCCGCCACCAGCTCCTGCAGCCGCCACAGGTTGCGGTCGTGGATGCCGAAGGTCTCGAGGTGGCTGACGGTGTTGTAGAGATATTCGGCGCCGGAGCCGACATGGCCGCAGGCGCGTGCCAGCACCCATGCCACCTTCTCCAGCGGCTGCCCGAGAGATGTCCCTCTGCCGGTCACGCCAACCCAGAAGCCCAGCGCCCGCAGCCGGCCTTGCGCCGTACGCACCGGAACCCACCTGACGGAGGCAACGGCCTCGTGATCGTCGATCTCGCGCCGCAACAGCCTTTCGATCTGGGTGGCCTTGTCACCGTCCGGCAGGCGGTAGATCACGCCGTCGCAGCGTCCGCCGCGTTCGAGCGCCATCATCAGTCCGGGCTGCGCGGCGCTGCCCCTCCAGCGCACGAGATCCAGGCAGAAGGAGCGATGCCAGCCATGCGCCGAGGCGCGCTGCAGCTCGACAGACTCGAAAGCCGGCTTCCAGATCAGCGAGCCATAGGCGAACACCCAAAGCGGTCCGGCGTCGGCTTCACCCGCGAGACGCGCGCCGAGCGCGCGGAAATCGTCGTCGCTGAGCTGCGTCCAATCCCCGCTCGGACCGGGATCGATCTCGTCGCGATGGCAAAGAGCGACAAGCTCGGGCGTGAGCGACATCTGGCGCATGGAAAAACGCGAACCCTCTTTGAGGGCAGCAAAGTCGAAAAGCGCTGGCTATGCAAGATGAGGGAGCGCAGCGCCTTGCCGACCGGTATTTTCGGCCCATGTCGGATTTCTGTCGCCAGGATCGTCCTAGGATGGATCGAACCGCGATCGCTGCCTGAACCGGTGAGGAGACCGACCATGCCGAAATCCCCGCAACCTTTCTTCTGGTACGAACTGATGACCACCGACCTCGACGCCGCCGAGGCCTTCTACACCGCCGTGGTCGGCTGGAAAGCCGAGCCCTTCGACAAGGCGCCTGGCATGCCCCGCTACATCGTGGTCAATTCCGCCGTGCGAGGTGTCGGCGGCTTGATGACCATGCCGGAAGAACCCGCCAAGATGGGCATGCCGCCGGCCTGGATGGGCTACATCTACACCAAGGATGCCGACGCCTCGACGCAAGCGCTCAAGAACGCCGGCGGTGCGGTCCATCGCGCGCCCGACGACATTCCGGGCGTCGGCCGCTTCGCCGTCGTCGCCGACCCGCAAGGGGCAGCCTTCATGTTCCTGCAGCCCAACCAGCCTGAACAGCCGCCGGTGCCGGCGACCACGCTTGGCCATGTCGGCTGGCATGAGCTCTACACGACCGACTGGAAAGCCGCCTTCGATTTCTATTCCAGCCAATTCGGCTGGACCAGTGCCGGCGAGTTCGACATGGGCGAGATGGGTATCTACAAGACCTTTGGCGCCGGTCCCGAATCCGGCGGCGGCATCATGAACAAGCCGCCGCAGATCCCGGTTCCCGTCTGGCAGTTCTATTTCAACGTCGACGCCATCGACGCCGCCGCTAAGCGGGTCACCGACAATGGCGGCAAGGTCATCATGGGTCCGATGGACGTGCCGAGCGGCCAGTGGATCATCCAGTGCCAGGACCCGCAAGGCGCGCACTTCGCATTGCTGGCACCGACGCGGTAGAAGCTGCCAATCTCCCCCCTTGTGGGGGAGATGTCCGGCAGGACAGAGGGGGGCGCTGTCCCGCCGGCGTTACCCATTTGGCGTCACTCCGGCGTCAGCACCGCCAGCTTCAGATCGGCCTTTTTCGCGCCGCTGACCTGGATGATCGCCGCGCCGACGGCGAGCTTGAAGCGAACGCTCTTGCGGATTCCCGGGCAGGTCCTCACGCCGCTGAATGCCGACGATTTTACGGTCTTGCCATCCTGCACGACGTCGATCCAGGCCTCGTCGGACAGGCTGAGCTGCAGCTCGCCATCAGGCGGGACGGTCACATTTGCGGTCGCGCCGAACGTGCCGGCTTTCGGTGCACGGTCTGGCGGCACTTCGAAGCTGACCGTGTCCACGGCTTCAAGCGAGAAATCCGCCGCTTGCCCGACCGTGAGGGTAGCGCCGGACTGAGCCGCAGGCGCTGTCGGAAACAGGGCTTGCTCGCGCGCGACCGGCCATTTGAAGGCATCGCAACCCGCGTCTGCGGCCGCGGCGAAGCTGGTGCCTGCGAGGATTGCGAACAGGCTGACAATGACGACTTTTTTCATGGCAACGCGGATCCGTACGGTTGATGTCTCCATCCACAAATACAACTTTAAGGATAGATATGCAACCATTGCGAGAATAATTTTGGGAAAAATGAAACCATTTCCACTCACCGATTGTTGATGGCGAGCCATGGGAAGTGAGTGGTCCACTGCCGGGCGATAATTTATGGCCGGACGGGGAGGGTAAAATGGAGTTTTAGATGAAGCTTTTCGAAGGCCTCACCCGGTACCGTCCGCAAGCGCTGGGCGTGTTGCGCATCATGACCGCCTTGCAGTTCATCGAACATGGCTCGCAGAAGCTGTTCAACTTCCCGGCCAGCGCCGAGCCGCACGCCCTGACCGGGCTGACGACGGCTGCCGGCATCCTCGAATTCGCCGGCGGCATCCTGTTGGCGCTCGGCCTCTTCACCCGTCCGGTCGCGTTCCTTCTGGCCGGCGAGATGGCCATTGCCTATTTCATGGCGCACTTCCCGCGCGGCTTCTTCCCCGTCAACAACGGTGGCGACTTGGCGATCTCCTTCTGCTTCATCTTCCTTTATCTGATCTTCGCCGGGTCCGGCGCTTTCGCACTGGACAACCGCCGCGGCGCTTGAAGCATCCAGGTTGCGCGCCTGGGAGCTTATTGTTTTTACGCAATTCCGGACGGGAAACCGCTTCGCGCTTTTCCTGGAATGCCCTAGCCGCGCATCCGCTCGAAATTGGCGTCGAACAGCGGCGCCGCCTGAATGCGCGCCGTGTGGCGCTTGCCGAGGATTTCGATTTCGAAACCGTCCGGTCTGTCGGCGATCTCTTTCGGTACGTAGCCCATGGCGACCGACGTCTTCGCATTATGCGCATAACCGCCGGACGTGACCCAGCCACGCACGACGCCGTCGTGCCAGATCGCCTCGTCACCGATCACATCGGCATCGGCGGCCTCGACGATGAAGGCGCGCAGCCTGAGCTTGCCGCCCTCTCTGCGTTCAGCCAGCGCTGCTTCCTTGCCGATGAAATCCGCGTCCTTGCCATAAGCGACGAAACGGTCGAGCCCGGCCTCGACCGGGCCGTAGATCGGCCGGTATTCGCGCGCCCATGAGCCGTAGTTCTTCTCGAGCCTGAGCGCATTCAGCGCGCGCGAGCCGAACAGGCCGATGCCAAACTCTCCTCCGGCCGCCGTCAGCGCCTGATAGGCAGCGCGCTGGTATTCCGGCGCCACCCAGATCTCGTAGCCAAGATCGCCCGTATAG
>NZ_RZTO01000041.1:0-15438 GCF_003997225.1 Mesorhizobium sp. M2C.T.Ca.TU.002.02.1.1 | reverse complement strand
GAGGAAGGCGAGCGCCCCCAGCCAGCCGATCTGCTTGCCGTTCATGTAGCCGAACATGTTGTCGGTGCCGAACGGGTTTGCGTTCGGCACGGCCAACGCCGCGGTCATCACCCCGCCGGCCAGCATCGCGAGAAGATTTGCGAATGGAAACGCCGAGAAGGTAGCGACAACCGAACTGCGCGCATCCTTGGCCCAACGGTTGAAGTCGGCGGTGACCGTGCCGGCATCGATGAAGAGCGCAATGACCACGGTCAGGCCGATGCCCATCGTCATGGTCGCGGCGCCGTTGTTCCCGGGATAGTTGAAGATTGCGTTCCATCCGGACGTCGAGGCGGCATCGAGCGCTACCCATCCGCCGAGGATGACGAAAAGCGGCACAGAAACCAGGCCGATGAGGTGGAGACCACGCACACCGATAAAGGTGATGCCGATATAGAGCAGGCCGGCCACGATGGTCATGGCGACGTAGTTCAGGCCATAGGCAGAGCTTATAAGGGCGCCAGTTATCCCGGTTTGGACCGCATACCACCCCAGCAGCAGCGTCGACAGCAGGCCGGACGCGAAGACATAGCCCTTCTTGCCGAAGACGATTGAAGCCAGAAGGGCGAAGTTCATGCCGCGCCGCGTCCCCAGAAGGCCGAGCGCGCCGACGTAAGCGAACATGATGAGGTTGCCGATCCCCATCGCCCAGAGCGCGTTGCGGAACCCCATGCCGAGCACGAGTATGGATCCGGTCATCGCTCCTGTAATGATCATCGGGAACCCGATCCAGACGGTCGTTACCGAAAACGTGCTCCGCCTGGCGGAAATGGGAACGGGTTCGTGCTCGTATTCTTCGCCAAGGACGTGGTCGACTTCATCGAGCGTATCGATGTCCGTGGTCTTCGTCATTGCACCCTCCTGGGTCAATCGCGTTGCGTGACGGCCCGTCTTGCGATTGGACGCCCTTGTCCGAGCCCGCGTTTTCCTCGGTGGAAGTGCTGTCGGCCATGAATTTGTCTGGATGCCCGTCGCGGCGGCTTTTTTGCCTTTTTCCGCGCCTATCCTCGCCTTCCGGCCGACCGGCGCCTGTTCCCCTTGGCTTCTCGGTCGGTATCGCACAAACGACAAAGGCCCCCCGATGGCTCCTGGAGCGGAGTCAAAGGGAGGCCCTTTTGCCTTGATCTGAATGGTGGCCCCGTTGCCACCTACCTGCCTAGCAGGCAACACAAACCTACATGCAAGGTGGAACCGAGTCAAACAAGCATGTTCAAGGCGCTGCTGGTTTCGACCTGGTGCGCGCCGCGCGCGGCTCCCGGGACCCGATCGCCTCCAGGACGAAGTCATAGCCGGATCCATCCGGCGTGATCGACGTGCCATTGCCGGTTGGCGATGACGGAGAATCGGGGAAATATCCGAGCTGCGGTTCCATCTCGAAATTGAACTGCCAGCCGATCGTCGACCCCAGCGGCAGGCTGCGCTGGCTGAGCATCCGGCCCCTTGGAAGCTGTTGTCGTTGCGCGCGATGCGAAAGTGCCCGTCCACAGTGCACCTGTCAGGCAGGTACAGCGCTTTCGGCTCCGCCGAGATAAAGCCGATGCAGTTCGTCCGGCGATTGCCGCAGTCTCGCGCAGTCGCCGTCATAGACGACGCGGCCGCGGCGCATGACATAGGCGCGGTTGCCGATCGAGAGCGCGAGCGCCGCGAATTGCTCGACCAGCACGACGGCCAGGCCGTCATCGGCGAGCTTGCGCACCGCCGTCATCAGACGCGTGACGATGACCGGAGCGAGACCGGCCGACATCTCGTCGATCAGCAAGACTTTCGGGCGGGTGAGAAGCGCCCGCGCGATGACCAGCATCTGCTGCTCGCCGCCGGACAGCAGGCTCGCCTTCACCGCGCGACGCTGCACCAGCTCGGGGAACAACGCATAGGCTTCCGCGATGTCGGCGCCGGGATGCAGGCTGACGCGGAGATTCTCATCGGTCGTCAGCTGGCGGAAGACGGTGCGGCCCTGCTCGACATGGGCGAGGCCTTCGCGCGATCGGGCGCCGGGCCGTGCCTTCTGCAATTCGCGACCGTCGATGGCGATGGTGCCGCCGGCGACCGGGATGATGCCCGAAAGGCCTTCGAGCAGGGTCGTCTTGCCGGCGCCATTGGCGCCGAGCACCACGCTGATCGCGCCGCTCTCCGCGACAAGGTCGACCGAGGTGACGACCGGCAATTCGGCGCGGTTGATCGACAGGTTGGAAACGACGAGCCTGCTCATGCCGCCACGCTCTCTTCCTCGATGCCGAGATAGGCTTTCTTCACCGCCCGGTCGCTGAGCACCTTGGCCGGCGGGCCCGATGCGATGACCTGGCCGAAGTCGAGCACGGTGACCTCCGAACAGACGGCACGCACAAGGTCCATATCGTGCTCGACCAGAAGCACCGCCGAGCCAAACAGCTTTGGGATCTCGGCGATCCGCTGGCCGAGCCGCAGCGTCTCTTCGTGCGACTGGCCGGCGGCGGGCTCGTCGAGCAGCACGACGGCCGGCCGGGCCGCGACGACGCCGGCGACATCGAGCAGACGCCTGGTGCCGGCATCGACAGAAGCCACAAGCGTGTCGGGATGCGGACAGTCGAGCCAGTCGAGCACCGCTTTGGTCTCATTCGCCGACAGGCCCCTGGCCGCCAAGGCCAGATAACCGCCTACGGTGAGCTCCGGCGCGATACGGTTGGTCTGCCAGCTGCGGCGCACGCCCTCGCGGGCACGCAGATGCGCCGGCACGCTCTCTAGCGGCTTGCCGCCCAGCCGCACACTGCCCTGATAGGACGACAGGAAGCCGGCGACCGCGTCGATGAAAGTCGACTTGCCGGCGCCGTTCGGACCGATCAGCCCGGCCACCGTGCCGGCGGCAACGCTCAGGCTGACGTTGTTCAGCGCGACGACGCTGCCGTAGCGAACAGTGAGCCCCTCGATGCTAAGCGCAGGTCCGGCGGCGCGCTCGATTGGTCCCGGCAATTGCGAGGCGGACGCGGCGGCGGCCTTTGGCGCGCGGGCCGGCAACAGCTTGCGGAACTGGCGCCGGAAGGTCTCGCTCATCGTCTCGCCGGTCGACAGCGCCTGTGTGGCGCCGATGGCGAACAGCACGTTGCCGATGTCCTGCGGCCAATCGAGACGGCGCAGGATTTCCGGGAACATCACAACGAGCAGGCCGCCGATGATCGCGCCCTCGGCGAAATGCGCGCCGGTCATCACCGACACCGCATAGAGCGAGAGCGACTGCATCATGCTGAAATTCTCGGCGACCAGCGTGCCGAGATAGCCGGCGAGCAGGCCGCCGGAAATGCCGGCGACGAAGGCGCTCAGCGCAAAAGCCGAGAGCTTGGCGGTGGCGATGCTAACGCCGTGAGCGGCTGCGGCGCGCTCCGAGTGACGCACGGCCAGCCAGGATGCGCCGAGCCGCGAGCGGCTGACGAATTCGAGCGAAACCGCGATCGCCACATAGAACAGCAGCACGAAGACGAAATAACCCTCGTCGCTGTCGAACAGTTCCGGCCGCGGCACCTGCAGGAAGTCGGTCTGGCCGGGATACGTCATGGTGGCGAGGATAGTGTCGAACGCGGTGGCGAAGGAGAGCGTGACGATGGCGAGATTGATGCCGCGCAGCCTGAGCGCCGGCAGGCCGATGGCGATGCCGAACGGCACGGCCGCAAGGCCGCCGATCAGGATCCATGCAACGAGGCCGCCCGGCGCCTCGGCGAGGTTGAGATAGCCGACCGTCCAGGCGCCGACGCCGGCGAAGGACATCTGGCAGAGCGCGATCATGCCGGTGCGGCCGGCGACGAGGCCGAGGCTCTGCAGCGCGACGCCGGTGATCAGCACCGACGTTGCGAGAAACACCCAATAGGATGGCAGCAGGCCGGCATAGGCGACGCCGCCGGCGACGAGCGCGACGACGATAAGTATCAAAGAGGCCCGGAGACTAGCGCGCTTCATCCCAGCGGGCCTCCCGCTGCGACCAGAGGAGAACGGCAAGCACCACCAGGAACGGGATGGCGCTGCGATACTGGCTGACGCTGTCGATGGAGCTCGCCAGTCCTTCGACGATGCCGAGCGCGATACCGCCGGCCAACGTCCACCAGAAGCTGCGGAAGACGCCGATGAGCGCCGCGGCCAACGCCGGCACGACAAGCAGGCTGAGCGTCATGAAGTTCGGTGAGCGCTGCGGCGCGATGATCATCAATGCGAAAGTCGTGAAGGCGCCGTTCATGCCCCACACCAGCAGCGACAGGAGCTGCACGCGCACGCCGAGCAATTCGGCCGCCATCGGCCGGTCGGCCAGCGCGCGCAGATTGAGGCCGATCTTGGTCCGGTTGAGAAAGAGATCGCAGAGGACGGTGAATAGCACCGCCAACCCGATGGTGAGCACCGAGGCGATGGTCACCTCGACACCGGCGAGCCGGAAAGCCGAGCCCGGGAACAGCTCCGGCATGTTGTGGGGATGCTGGCCGCCGGTGAGCCGCAGCCCGACGGCGATCAGGCCGACGAGCAACGCCACCGTCACCGCCGCCTTGGTCGAAGCGCTCGCCTCGCCGAACCACCTGGTCATGATGTAACCGATTGCGACGCCGGTCGCCGTGCCGGCCGCAATTCCCGCCAGCACCGAGGGCCAGATCGGGAACCCGGCCTCGAACAGCGCGATCAGCACGAAGGTGCCGGCGGTGCCGATCGCCGCTCCGGTGAAGTTCACCACGGCGACGAGCCGGTAGGTGAAGACGGCGCAGACGCCGAGCAGGGCATAGGTGCCCCCGGCCGTCAGTCCCGCCACGGCGGATGTGAGCAATGCGTTCATCTTTTCCCAATCTGGAAGGCGGGCCGGCGCTGGCCCGAATATCTGTCGAGGCCGGCGCCGCCCCTTATTGTCCTGCCTGCCCTCGCCAGCTGTGGAGGGTGGACCGAACATCGAGAGGCGGCGCCGACGCCCGGGAGGATCACTTGGCCTGCGGCAGCACGACCCAGTCCGGCGTCTCGACCTTCCAGGCGCCGGCCTCGAGCTTCATCACCTTCGTGGCCTGCATCGGCGAGTGCGTCTTGGCCTTGCCGAAGACGTAAGGCGAGCCGGCGAGCGGGTTGGTGAGCGGCTGCATGTCGTGCAATGCCTTGGCGACACTTTCGCGCGTGACCTCGCCGTCGATCGAGGCGGCCACCTTGAGGAACAGCTCGGCCGCGAGGTAGCCGCCCTGCGAGAAGGCGGTGAGGGGCCGGTTCGCCTTCTGCATGTCGGCAATCCATTGCGCATTGGCCGCCGAATTCTTCTCGGTGTAGGGCTCCCATTCGGTGCCGACATAGATCGGTTGCTTGGTGTCGGCCAACGCCTTGGCGACCTGCTCGGTGTAGCCGGGCGCCAGGAAAAGCCAGTTGATGCCGGTGATCTTCTGCGCGTCGACGGTCTTGATCAGCTGCACCACCTGCGGCTCGACCTGGTTGGTCAGAACCGCGTCGCAGCCGGCATCGCGCGCCTTGATGACATAGGGCGTGAGATCGCCCTGGAAGGGCAGCGTCAGGTCGAGGAGATGGATCTTCTGGCCGCTGATCTTCTCCCAGTTCTCGATCGCCTTCTTGTAGGCCTCCTGGGTGCCGCCGATGATGATGAAGAAGGCGCAGAGCTTCTTCGTCTTCAGCTCATTGGTGGCGTAGTAGGCCATGGCCGTCGACAGCGTGTACGGGCCGACATTGACGGGCGCGACATTGGGCGAGGAGAAGCAGGCGGCGTCGACGCCGAGACCCTGCACCGAAAGTATCTTCTTGCGGCTGTAGGTGGCGGAGTTGACGGCGCAGTCGAGCAGAGAGGCGGAGCCGACCAGGGCGACTGCTTCCTTGTTGTCGATCAGGTCGCGCGCGGCTTGTGCCGCAACCGCCGGATCGGCCTTGTCGTCGGCGATGGTGTAGTCGATCTTGCAGCCATTGATGCCGCCTGAGGCGTTGACCGCATCGAAGGCGGCCTGCGTCGCTTTCGGCACTTCCGAGAAGTCGGCCGGACCGGTAACGGTCGACACGGCGCCGACCTTGATGGCGCCGTCCTTGCAGGTAGGGCCGGCGGCGGACGCCGTGCCGGCCATGGCGACAAGGCCGATGCCGGCAAAGGCTGTTGCGAGCAGTCTCGATTTCCAGTGCATGTTCATTCTCCCATTTTTGTCATGCGTTGTTCGGTTTCAGGCGGCGGCGAGCGTGGGCGAAACGATGCTGGCGGCGTCGATCGCCGCGAACTTCACCAGCGTGCGGGCGATGGTCTCGCGCTCGATGTCGCGGACGATGAACACCAGCCGGGTGCGTCGGTCCGCCGACGGCCAGCGATCGAGCCGCGCCGGCGGATGAAAGACGTGCTGCACGCCATGCAGCACAAGCGGCCGCTCGGGATCGTCGGCTGTGCGCACGATGCCCTTGAAGCGCAGCAGGTCCTCACCCTTCAGTGCCGCGACGTAGTCCAGCCAGCGGGCGAAAGCGTCCCACTCGACCGGCTTGTCGATGATGAAGCTGAAGGACTGGATGCCGTGGTGCGTGTCGTGATGATGATCGTGACCATGGCGGCAATCCGGTCCGCATCCATGGTCGTGGTGACCAGCCGCTTCGACCCGCATGGCGATGCGGGTCACGTCCGCCGCAGCATCAGCGGGCAGGCTCGCCAGCAGCTCGAGTTCGACTTCGCCATTGCGGGCAACGGTTTGCTCGACGGCTGGCGCCAGATGCTCAAGCCGGTGCCGCAAACCGCCGAGTGCCTCGTTCGAGACGAGATCGGTCTTGGTGATCAGCAACCGGTCGGCGACGGCGATCTGCTTCGCCGCTTCGGAATGGCGGGCGAGCGTCGTCGCGCCATTCACCGCATCGACGGTGGTGACGACACCGCCGATCCGAAAGCGAGCCATGAGCTCGGCTTCGGCCATCAGCGTGTGCAGGATCGGGGCCGGATCGGCGAGGCCGGTCGTTTCGATGATCACCCGGGAAAGCGGCGGCGTTTCGCCGGCCTGGCTCTTACGATCGAGCTCCTTCAGCGTGGCGACGAGATCGCCGCGCACCGTGCAGCAGACACAGCCATTGTCGAGCAGCGTGAATTGCTCTTCGCTTGCCTCGATCAGCAGATGGTCGAGCCCGACGGCGCCGAACTCGTTGACGATGACGGCGGCGCCGGCCAGCGATGGCTCGCGCAGCAGGCGGTTGAGCACCGTCGTCTTGCCGCTGCCCAGGAAGCCGGTGAGCACCGTCACCGGGACCCTCGCGTCGCTTGCGCGATCAGGCGCGCTCATGGACCACCCTCCCCTCGAACCAGGTCGTCAGCACTTTTGTGTCGGCGAGGTCCTCGGCCGGCGTTTCCAGCACGTTGCGGTCGAGCACGATAAGGTCGGCCGACTTGCCGATCTCGATCGAGCCGACCGTATCGGCAAGGCCGATGGCGCGGGCCGAATTGATGGTGAAGATCTCAAGCGCCGTGGCGACGTCGATCGCCTGCTCCGGCCAGAGCGACGCGCCCGGAAACTCGCCGCTCGGGTTGCGGCGAGTCACCAGCCCTTCGATGCCGTCCCACGGATCGGGGTTGGGCATCACCGGCCAGTCGGAGCCGACGGCGAGCAGCGCGCCGGCGGCGAGCAGGTCCCTGTTCGGCCAGAAGCGCAGCGCGCGCGCCTCGCCCATCGTCTGCTTGTGGCCTTCGAGGAAGCTCGTCGGATACCAAAGGAAAGGCGAAAGATCGGCGACGACGCCGAGCTCGGCGAAGCGGGCGATGTCGTCCGGGGCGATGTAGCTCGCATGCGCGATGTGATGCTTGAGCTTCGTCGGGCCGTTGAAGGAGCGCACGACATCGATCGCGTCCAGCGCCTGGCTGACGGCGGCGTCGCCCGCGCAATGGATCTTCACGCCGAGCCCGAGCTTCTCGCATTTGCCGACCCAGCGGATCAGCTCCGGCACGGTGACGATGGTCGAGCCGCGGAAGCAGCAGCCCAGAACCGGGTCCTTGGTATAGGGCTCGTGGAAGGCGGCGGTGCGGGCGCCCGGCACGCCGTCGAGGAAGATCTTCACGAAATCCGGTTTCGCATGGGCGCCGCGATATTGCTCGCGCAGAGCGATCAGCTCGTCGCCGGCGATGCCAAACATGAAGGACGGCTCGACCGCGGGCATGGCCGAGACCGACCAGGCAGTCAGCTCGCCGCGATCGTCGAGGCCCTTCAACGCCGCAAGGATCGGCTGCATGGCGGCGGCGTCGAGGAATGCGGTGACGCCGTAGGAGTTGAGCGTCGCGATCGAGCGCGCCATCGCGGCGCGGTCCATCTCCTGCGTGTAATGGCCGGATTGCGCGATGGTGCGCTCGACGATGCCGGCGGCGGATTCGATCATCATGCCGGTCAGCGCGCCGGTCGCCGGGTCGCGGCCGATGGAGCCCTTCTCCGGATCAGACGACGAAGCCGACAGGCCGGCGAGCGCGAGCGCCTGCGAATTGACCCAGCGGTTGTGATAGGTATCGTCGCGCAGCATCACCGGCCGGCCCCGGCTCACCCTGTCGAGTGCCGCCAGCGCCTCCAGCCGGTTGAGCTTCGGCAACAGGTCGCTGCCCCATTGGCCGCCGATGATCCAGGAGCCTTCCGGCGCCTTGGCCGCCGCCTCGCCGACGCGCGCGATCAGCGTCTCGAAGCTTGCGGTCGGCGGAAAACGCAGCTCGAAAAGCTCGGCTTGGCCGCCCATCATCAGATGCGCATGCACGTCGACGATGCCCGGCATCATCATCGCGCCCTTGAGGTCGACGACGCGGGTAGCAGCGCCTGTCAGCGCGGCGACATCAGCACCTTCGCCAACCGCGACGATGCGGCCGCCCTTGACGGCGACGGCCGATGCCCAGGGCCGCTTGCGGTCGAGCGTGTAGATGCGGCCATTGGTGAAAACCAGCTCGGCACTTCTGTCGGGCATTCTCTTCTCCTCCTGCTCCCGCCGACCGGCACCCTCATGCTGGCAGACGGGCAAACCTCAATTCATGTCACACCGCTCTGTTCTGTGTCGGCGCGCGGCCGCCGCCATCCGCGACCAGCACCGCGCCGGTGACGAAGGACGCTTCGTCGGAGGCGAGGAACAGGCAGCAGGAGGCGATCTCTTCAGGCTCGGCGACGCGGCGCAGCGCGATGCGGCTGTTCAGCGCCTTGAATTCCTCGTCGGGCGTCGAGCCGTTGGCGCTTGCGGCGACTTTCATCTCGTAGACGCTCATCGGCGTGCGCACCCAGCCGGGCGCCACCGCGTTGGCGCGGATGCCGTCGACACCATGCGCGAAGGCCAGCGAGCGCGTGTAGGAGACGAGTGCTGCCTTGCTCGCCGAATAAGCGGCGTTCTGGCCGCTGGCGTTGAAGGCGCCGACCGAGGCGATGTTGACGATCGCGCCGCCGCGCTGCTTCAACAGCGGCAGCGCCGCGCGGCAGACCATCATCGAGCCGGTGACGTTGACGGCGAAGCTCTTGGCCCAGGTCTCGTCGCTCAGCGTCTCCGGCTCGTCGAGGATCATGACACCGGCAGCATTGACGACGATGTCGAGGCGGCCGCCGCAGGCTTCGATGGCGCGGGCGATGTCGCGGGCATCGGTGATGTCGCCGCGCACGGCGGTGCCGCCGCTGGCCTTGGCCGCTTCATCCAGCACGTCCCCGCCATGCCCGAAGGCGACAACCTTGGCGCCGTGGCGGCCGAACAATTCGGCGGTGGCGCGGCCCATGCCGGTGGCGGCGCCCGTGACCAGAGCCGTGCGGCCTTCGAGGCGGCGGCTCATGCGAGCCCCCAATGCCGTTCGACGGCATAGCCGGTCTCGGGCAGGGTGGAGCCACCATCGACGACGATGGTCTGGCCAGTGGTGTATTTCGCCTGTTCCGAGGCGAGGTAGAGCATGGCGTAGGCGATGTCGTCGGCCTCGCCGAGACGGCCCATCGGGATGAACTGCCCGAGCCTGTCCGCCACCTCCGGCTTGCTCATCGTGCCCCTGCCCGGCTTGGCGATGAAGCCCGGTTCGACGCCGTTGACGGTGATGCCGTCGCGGGCGAACTCGAAGGCGGCGCCGCGGATGAAGGCGTTGACGCCGGCCTTGGCCGCCGAGTAGTGCGCGCCGCCGGCCATCGCCACGCGCGCCGAGACCGATGAGGTGACGAGGATGCGGCCGAAACCATTGGCGCGCATCGCCGGGGCCGCTGCCTGCGCCAGCCAGAAGCAGGCTTTGAGGTTGACCGCCAGCGCCTCTTCAAGCTTGTCCTCGTCGAGTCCCTCGACCGAGACCCAGGGACAGCCGCCCGCATTGTGGACGACGATGTCGAGCCGGCCTGCCTCGCGTGCGGCATCGCCGACCAGGGCGTGCAGCGCAGCGCGATCGAGCCCCACGAGTGCAGCGGCGCGCACGGAGAGACCGCGCGCGGAGAGCTCGGCTGCAAGCGCCTCGGCGACATCGAGCGTTCGATTGGCGATCACGACCGAAGCGCCGGCCTCGGCAAAGCGCGTGACGATGGCGGCACCGATACCGCGCCCGCCGCCGGTCACCAGCACCGCCCTGCCCGTAAGGTCGAACGGTTTCGCCATGGCTCAGACGACGCCCGCGCCGCGAGCGAGATCGACGAAACGGCCAAAGACTTCCGTATGGCGATCGACATCGACAGGCGACGTCGCCGGGCACATCAGGAACATGGTGTGGAAGGGCGTCACCAATATGCCTTCGTTCATGTAGAAGGCGTGCAAAAGCGTCTCGAGATCGCCGCGCCGGCCGGCAATGACGTCGGCCCCGTTGCGCGGCGGCTTTGGCATGAACATGATCTCGGCGCGGGCGCCGACCTGCGTAACATGCCAGGGCAACCCGTTGGCGCGGATGACGTCCCACGCGGCGTCGGCAAGGCGCGTCGCGTTGGCGATCATCAGCTCGAAATTGGCGGGCGTCAGCACCTCTTCCAGCACGGCGCGCATGGTGGCGATCGTGAGCGCGTTACCGGCCAGCGTGCCGCCGATGCCGAGATGCGCCGACTGGCGCACGCGCGGATTGACCATCGGCACGATCTTCCACAGACGCTCGGCGATAGCCTGTGACACGCCGAAGATGCCGGCCGGAATGCCGCCCGCAATCGCCTTGCCGGCCACCAGCATGTCGGGCTCAAGACCATGCAGCGCGGTGTAGCCGCCGGGGCCGCTGGAGATGGTGTGCGTCTCGTCGATGATCAGCACCGTGCCTGTGCGGCGGGTGATCTCGCGCAGTGCGGTGTGAAAACCCTCGGCGACCGGGATCATGCCGAAATTGGTCATCAGCGGCTCGGTCAGCACGCAGGCGACATCGCCATGCGAGAGCGCTTCCTCGAGCGCCGCGACGTCGTTGAACTCGACCACCCGGGAGACGGCGGAATGGTCGACGCCGTTCGGGTGGATCATGTTGCGCATGCCGATCCTGCCGTCGCGGATCTCGACATGCGCCTCTTCGACGCCGCCGTGATAGCAGCCGGAGAAGACCAGCACCTTGGGCCGGCCGGTGATCATGCGCGCGATGCGGATGGCGCCGCGATTGGCGTCGGTGGCCGAGGTGGTCAGCGTCCAGTAGGGCAAGCCGAAGCGGCGCGCGAGCTCGGCGCCGACCCAGAGGCTGTCCTCGGTGGGCAGCATCATGGTGGTGCCGTTCTGCAATTGGCGGAGCGCGGCGCGCGTCACCGCCTCCGGCGCGTGGCCGCACATGCCGCCGGTGTCGCCAAGCGCGAAGTCGACATAGTCGTGGCCGTCAATGTCAGTGATATGCGCGCCGCTTGCCGAAGCAGCGTAGACCGGGAAGCCGCCGGCCCAGCGCCGCATCCAGTGCGACGGCCCGCCATAAAGGAAGTGCTTTTTGCCTTCCTCCCATGCCGCCGCCGAGCGCGGATGCGTGGTGAGGAACCGCGCCTGCTCACGGTCGAGCAGATCTTCGGTCGTTGCTGGTTGCAAAGCTGTCTTGCTGGCGGCCGTCACGGCGCTGAACTCTCCCTGACGCGCCAAATTCCGGGGCGCATAGCCGTTCCCAAGTCGGTTCATTATTTGAACCAGTGTTTTGTATGTTATAGACACACTGACGTCAGGAAGGGCTCCTGTCAAGTTAATTCACATGCGAAGTATCTCGGAGGATGCGCGATGAGCACGGTGGGCAAGGCGGTGTCGCTGCTGGAGCTGTTCACGCTGCACGAACCGGAGATCGGCCTCTCCGATCTCGCCCGGCGCGCTGGTCTCGACAAGGCCACGGCCAGGCGGCTTCTGATGGCGCTTGCCGCGCACCGGCTGATCGAGCAGGAACCGCGCAGCCGCCGCTACCGGCTGGGCGCCGGCCTGTCCCGGCTGGCGCGCATCCGCGACGCGCATTTCCCCTTCGTGCGGCTGGCCGCGCCAGTCGTCCGCGAGCTGTCGCAAGAAACCGGCGAGACCGTACATCTGTCGGAGTTCAGCGCCGGCGCGTTGCTCACCGTCCATGTCGAACTGTCGGCCAAGGCTAACCGCGTCAATGTCGATGTCGGCCAGGTGCTGCCACTGCATGGCACGGCCTCGGGCATCGCCTTCCTTGCCGCCTCGCGCCTGGAAGCGGCCAGCGCCTATCTGGAGAAGCCTTTGCAGGCCTTCACCGCGCATACGATGACAGAGCCGGACACGCTGGCCAAAGCCATCGCGTTCGCGGCCGCAAGCGGCTATTCGCGCAGTTCGCAGGGCTATGAGGAAGGCGTGCACAGTATAGGTGCCGCGATCCTCGGCGCCGACGGTCAGCCGATCGGCACGCTATCGATCGCCTCCCCCGTCTCGCGTATCGACGACCATCTGGCGGCCAGTCAGGGCGAGGCGGCGACCAGGGCGGCGCGGCTGATCTCGGCGCGGTTGACCGGCGAGGCATAAGTTCATCTCCGCCGTTGCGGCCGGGATCGTTCGGTGCTGCCGACGCCAGACGTTCTCGTTCCTCGCCGTCAGACACCGTCCTCGTAAAGTTCGAGCGGAAGTCCATCGGGATCGGCGATGAAGGTGAACAATCGTCCCGTGTAGGGATCTGTTCGGATGGGCTCCACCTCAACGCCTCGCGAGCGAAGCAGCTCGGCGGTTGCCTCGACCGAGGCGACTGCGAACGCAAGATGTCTTAATCCGCAGGCCTCGGGCCTGCTGGGGCGGCTTGGCGGATCCGGGAAACTGAACAACTCGATCTGGATGGAGCCATGACGCAAATCGCATTTCCAGGATTGCCGTTCGGGGCGCCAGTTTTCGGCGAGGACGGCGAAATCGAGCTTGTTGGTGTAGAAGTGCTTGGACGTTTCGTAGTCACTGCAGATGATTGCGACATGATGGACAGCCAGGAGCATCAAGTTGGCCTCGCGTGAGCTTCGATAGGGCGACGCGACAGACTCGCATCGGCCACACCTTTGACGCAACTAGCTACCGGCACCGGCATCGAGCGGCCTCAGAAACGTACAGAGTCCCGGCCGCTTGCCAGGACCTTCTCGCTTGCGCCGAGCGCTTCCTTGGTCAACGAGCGCAAATGAATTTCTGCCGTTGCGATGAAGATGCTTAGCGTGTTAACTTATTTGCCGGTTGCATCGGCGCTGCCGTTGCGTCTCAATCCCGCGAAAAGAGGGCCACGAAAAAGGGCCACGAAAAGACGGGGCGAAACTGATGGAGGAGACTATGCTCGGCCACCATGTGAGCGTCGCCGACGGCGAGGCTTTCCTGTCCGCTTCGCGGATGCTGTTCGGCCCTATCACGCAGCGGTTCTCGCGCGGTGAGGCACCCTCGCTGCCAAAGCTGGTCTCCGTCAATCTGGGCTCCTGTCGACTCTCCGAGATCAGGGCGAAATCGCACCTGGTCGTCAACGACCGTGCCTTCTGGCGCAGCTTCGATCCCGACGCGATCAAGATCCTGATGCAGCTCAAGGGCCGCAGCCGCTTCGAGCAGCAGCAGACGGCGATCGATCTCGGGCCGCGTGCGGCGATCATCTACGATCCGGTGCGGGCTTATTCGCTGCAGAACCTCTCCGACGTCGACCAGCTCATCCTGCAGGTGCCGCGCTCGACCTTCGGCGACGAGACGCTGGCCCGTCTTTCGGCGCCGGTGCCGCTGCCCGGCGAGGGCGACAGCCTGACCCACATCGTGTCCGGGCTGATGCAGATGGCGATCGGCGAAGCGCACAAGCTCGACGAGGCCGGCTGCCGCCGCGTCGGCGAAAGCCTGATCCAGCTCGTCAACGGCCTGATCCAGGCAAAGCCCATGGCGCCGGAATTCCGCCGCTCGCCGCTGGAAGCCCTGCGTGAAAGGATCGTCGCCTATATCGACGCCAATCTGGCCCGCAGCAACCTCTCGGCCGAGGACATCGCCCGCCATATGGGCTGTTCCCGGCGCTACCTGCACCGCGCCTTCGAGGGCGAAGGCATGACGCTGGAGCGCTTCGTCTGGGACAGACGGCTGGAGCGCAGCAAAGAAGAACTGCTCTCCCCCGCCCGCGCCTCAGCCTCGATCTCCGAAATCGCGTTCGCCTGCGGATTTAACTCGAGCGCGCATTTTTCAAGGGCGTTCAAGAGCAAGTATGACGTGGCGCCGCGGGAGTTGCGGGAGCGGGTGAGGTTGGTGGTGCATTGAGGGGCAAAACATCTTCTTCCAAACGACCGGATTTGACCCATTGGGGCCTGGGCGGCAAGTCAAGTCTCAGGCTCGTGACGTGTGCGACTCAGGCGGAGGTCAGGGTGCGGGGTCGGTGAGGAAGGGCATGATGTCCACGCCGTCTCCTGGAAAGACAGAGAAATGCGGATGATTCTCGAAGAGGCGGGCGGCGGCTTCGATGGTCTCGGCCTCAACGACGATGTAGCCGCAGAAGGGGTTCACGGCACCGGCGATACCGTCCTTGGTCACGCGCGTCGTCTTGCCGACCATGCCGCCACGGTCGGGGAACGATGCGGCGTTCCTTTCCTCCCAGTCCGCCCACTGCTTTAACCCGGCGGTGTCGATCGCGTCCTGCTCGGACTTGGGCAGGCTGCGAAAGCGGGCGAGGTCTTCAGGTTTCATGGTATACACGGCGAGAAAGCGTGGCGTGCGGCGCGCTCTGTGTGATGGCAGAAAGGCAAGCTTAGACTAGAGTCCCTACCGGCCGAAGTCACTCCGCATTAGCGCCCCGCCGCCTATCCGCATCAGATCGGGACGTCCGCTTCCGGAGAACGGGCGGGGCCGGCGAAATGACCGAGATCGGCGCATTTGCCGACGTCGCCACCATCGAGATAGCAGCCTCGTCACCCACCCGACGCAGCGATGGCAACAGCCAATTGAGCCAACGCCCCTCGTTTTCTTTGAAGCTTCAAACCGTCACCACGACCTTGCCGAACTGCTCGCCGGATTCGAGGAAACGATGCGCCTCGACGATTTCATTGAACGGGAACGTCCGGGCGATCACGGGCTTCAGCGCGCCTGACGCGAGACCGTCGAGAATGAAGCGCTGAGCGG
>NZ_RZTO01000419.1:0-5403 GCF_003997225.1 Mesorhizobium sp. M2C.T.Ca.TU.002.02.1.1 | reverse complement strand
AGGTAGCGTTTTCCGAAGAGCCGGCAACAGCATGCTTTTTCTCGACTCTTTTCCCGTTTCGTGCCAATCCCGCGCCATGACGCTCGACATCAAGATCTGCGGATTGAAGACCGACGCCGCGATGGCCGCCGCGCTTGCCGGCGGCGCCAGCCATGTCGGCTTTATTTTCTTCGCCAAGAGCCCGCGCTATGTCGAGCCCGCCGAGGCCGGACGCCTGCGCGAGGCGGCGCGCGGCAAGGCCAAGGCGGTCGCCGTCACCGTCGATGCCGATGACGCTTTCCTCGACGAGATCGTCGCCAGGATGCAGCCGGACATGCTGCAGCTGCATGGTTCCGAAACGCCCGAGCGGGTGGCGGAGCTCAAGGCCCGCTATGGTCTCCCTGTCATGAAGGCGCTGTCGGTCAGCGAGGCGGCGGATCTGGAGCGGATAAAGCCCTTTGTCGGCGTCGCCGACTGTTTCCTCTTCGACGCCAAGCCGCCGAAGGGATCGCAACTCCCTGGCGGCAACGGCGTCGCCTTCGACTGGCGCGTCCTTGCCGACCTTGACGCCGGGCTCGATTACATGCTTTCCGGTGGGCTCAACGCCGCCAATATCGGCGACGCCCTCAGACAGGCAAATCCGCCCGGAATAGATGTTTCGTCCGGGGTGGAAAGCGCTCCGGGCGTCAAGGATCCGGCGCTGATCGAGCAGTTTTTCCGGGCCGTCAGGGCCGCGCGCGACGACCGCGCCGCCTGAGCACAACCAAAATCAGGAGATCGGCGATGAACAAGCCGGCAATGCCCAATTCCTTCCGCACCGGGCCCGACGAGCAGGGCATGTTCGGCATTTTTGGCGGCCGCTTCGTCGCCGAGACGCTGATGCCGCTGATCCTCGATCTGGAAGAGCAGTGGAACAAGGCCAAGAACGATCCGGAATTCAAGGCCGAGCTGCAGAACCTGTCGACCCATTATGCCGGTCGGCCCTCAAAGCTCTATTTCGCCGAGGGCCTCACAAAACATCTTGGCGGCGCCAAGGTCTATTTCAAGCGCGAGGACCTGAACCACACCGGCTCGCACAAGATCAACAACTGCCTCGGCCAGATCCTGCTCGCCAAGCGCATGGGCAAGAAGCGCATCATCGCCGAGACGGGCGCGGGCCAGCATGGCGTCGCCTCGGCAACCGTCGCGGCGCGCTTCGGCTACCCTTGCGTCGTCTACATGGGCGCCACCGACGTCGCCCGCCAGAGCCCCAATGTCTTCCGCATGAAGCTGCTCGGCGCCGAGGTGCGGCCGGTCACCGCCGGTCACGGCACGCTGAAGGACGCCATGAACGAGGCGCTGCGCGACTGGGTCACCAATGTCGAGGACACCTACTACCTGATCGGCACCGCCGCCGGTCCGCATCCCTATCCGGAGCTGGTGCGCGACTTCCAGTCGGTGATCGGCACGGAAGCCCGCGCCCAGATTCTGGAGCAGGAAGGCCGGCTGCCGGATGTCATCATCGCCGCCGTCGGCGGCGGCTCCAACGCCATCGGCCTCTTCCATCCCTTCCTCGACGACAAGGATGTCCGCATCATCGGCATCGAAGCCGGCGGGCGCGGGCTCGACGGCGTCGAGCACTGCGCCTCGATGAATGCCGGCAAGCCCGGCGTGCTGCACGGGAACCGCACCTATCTGTTGCAGAACGCGGACGGCCAGATCCTCGACGGCCATTCGATCTCGGCCGGCCTCGATTATCCAGGCGTCGGTCCGGAGCATTCCTGGCTGCGTGATTCCGGCCGCGTCCAGTACGAGCCGATCCTCGACGACGAGGCGCTTGAGGCCTTCCAGCTGACCACCCGTGTCGAAGGCATCATCCCGGCGCTGGAATCGGCGCACGCCATCGCCCATGCGATGAAGATCGTGCCGAAGATGGACAAGGACCAGATCGTCATCGTCAACCTGTCCGGCCGCGGCGACAAGGACGTGCACACAGTGGCCAACATGCTGGGCATGGAGATCTGACAATGACCACCCGCATCGACCGCCGTATGGCCAAGCTCAAAGCCGAAGGCCGCCCGGCTCTCGTCACCTACATCATGGGCGGCGACCCCGATTACGAAACCTCGCTGTCGATCATGAAGGGGCTGCCTGCCTCCGGCAGCGATATCATCGAGCTCGGCATGCCCTTCTCCGACCCGATGGCCGACGGGCCGGCCATCCAGGCGGCTGGTCTTCGGGCGCTGAAGGGCGGCCAGACGCTGGCGAAAACGCTGAAAATGGCGTCCGAATTCCGCGCCGGCGACGACGAAACGCCGATCGTGCTGATGGGTTACTACAATCCGATCTACATCTACGGCGTCGACCGCTTCCTCACCGACGCGAAGAGAAGCGGCATCGACGGCCTGATCGTCGTCGACCTGCCGCCGGAAATGGATGAGGAGCTTTGCATTCCGGCGCTGAAGGCCGGCGTCAACTTCATCCGTCTGGCGACGCCGACCACCGACGACAAGCGCCTGCCCAAGGTTCTGGAGAACACCTCCGGCTTCGTCTACTACGTCTCGATGACCGGCATCACCGGCTCCGCCCTTGCCGACACAGCCAAGGTCTCGGCGGCGGTCACGCGCATCAAGGGCCACACCGCGCTGCCGGTCTGCGTCGGCTTCGGCGTCAAGACCGCCGAGCAGGCGCGTGTCATCGGCGCCTCGGCCGACGGCGTCGTCGTCGGCACGGCGATCGTCAACGCGATCGCCAACGTGCTGGGGCCCAAGGGCGAGAAGACGGCCGATCCGGCGGAGGCCGTCGCCACGCTGGTCAGCGGCCTTGCCCAGGGCGTCCGCTCGGCCCGCCTTGCTGCCGCCGAATAGCCTGACTATCTGTTCGCTACGCAATTCGGGCCGGAAATCCGCCACAGACTTTTCCTGAATTGCTCGAAGTCTCTTCCAGGACAGGAGCCGAAGCCATGAACTGGATCACCAATTACGTCCGCCCCAAGATCAATTCGATGCTCGGCCGGCGCACCGATATGCCGGAAAACCTTTGGATCAAGGATCCCGAGACCGGCGAGATGATCTTTCACAAGGATCTCGAATCCAACCAGTTCGTCATCCCGGCTTCCGGCCATCACATGAAGATCTCGGCCAAGGAGCGGCTGAAATACTTCTTCGACGACGGCAAATACGAGGTGCTGGAAAACCCCAAGGTGGTCCAGGACCCGCTGAAGTTCCGCGACGAGAAGCGCTACACCGACCGCCTGAAAGAGGCGAAGACCAAGACCAGCCTCGAGGACGCGATCCTCAACGGCGCCGGCACCATCGACGGGCTGCCGGTTATCGTCACCGTGCAGGACTTCGCCTTCATGGGCGGCTCGCTCGGCATGGCGGCCGGCGAGGCCATCGTGCACGCCTTCGAAGTCGCGCTGCAGCGCAAGCGGCCGCTGATCCTGTTCGCCGCCTCCGGCGGCGCCCGGATGCAGGAGGGCATCCTCTCGCTGATGCAATTGCCGCGCACCACGGTCGGCGTCGACCGGCTGAAGGAAGCCGGCCTGCCCTATATCGTCGTGCTCACCAATCCGACCACCGGCGGCGTCACCGCTTCCTACGCCATGCTGGGCGATGTCCACATCGCCGAGCCGGGCGCGCTGATCGGCTTTGCCGGCCCGCGCGTCATCGAGCAGACCATCCGCGAGAAGCTGCCCGACGGTTTCCAGCGCGCCGAATATCTGATGGAGCACGGCATGGTCGACATGGTCGTGTCGCGCCTCGAGATGCGCCAGACCATCTCCCGGCTGTTGAAGATGCTGCTCAAGATGCCGCCGGCCGACAAGCCGGTCGAGCCGGAGATCCTGCCGCCGGCGGTGGTCAACGCGGAGGCGCGGCCGCAAGCCTGAGGCGAGAGCGGCCCCGACGCGATATAAACCTGCGCGACATCGTTCGCCGCGAACCGCGATTTGCGCCGCCTGTTGCGTGCTGTAGCCTTGATTTGCGCATGGCCGTTCCGAAACCGATTCCCGGTTTCGGGGTTAGGCGTTAGGATTCCGCCATGACAACGCTCTCCGCCGAACGCGAAATCGAACATCTGATGACGCTGCATCCGAAAGGCTTCGACCTTTCGCTGGACCGCGTCACGCGGCTTCTCGAACGCCTCGGCAATCCGCAGGACCGGCTGCCGCCGGTCATCCACATCGCCGGCACCAACGGCAAGGGCTCCTGCGCCGCCTTTTCGCGCGCGCTGCTGGAGGCGGCCGGCCATCTCGTCCACGTCCACACCTCGCCGCATCTGGTGAACTGGCACGAACGCTACCGGCTCGCGGCCGAAGGCGGCGGCAAGCTCGTCGACGACGACGTTTTCGCCGAAGCCATCGCGCGCGTCGCCGAGGCCAATCAAGGCCAGACGATCACTGTCTTCGAGATCCTCACCGCCGTCACCTTCGTCCTGTTTTCGGAGCATCCGGCGGAGGCGGCGATCATCGAGGTCGGCCTTGGCGGCCGTTTCGATGCCACCAATGTCGTCAAGCGGCCGGCCGTTTCGGTGATCATGCCGATCTCGATGGACCACGAAGCCTATCTCGGCGACCGCGTCGAGCTGATCGCCGCCGAAAAGGCGGGCATCATGAAGCGCGGCTGTCCGGTGGTGATCGGCGCCCAGGAGAGCGACACCGCGCTTCAGGTGCTGATCGAGACGGCGGAGCGGCTGGATTGCCCGACCGTGGTCTATGGCCAGGATTTCCTCGCTTTCGAGGAGAACGGCCGCATGGTCTACCAGGACGAGGACGGGTTGATGGACCTGCCGCTGCCCCGCCTGCCCGGGCGGCACCAGTACGCCAATGCCGCGGCGGCGATCGCCGCCGTCAAGGCGGCCGGCTTCGAGATCGGCCATCGCGCCGCCGAGCGGGCGATGACCCATGTCGCCTGGCCCGCACGCATGCAGAAGCTGACCCAGGGCAAATTGGTGGATCTGGCGCCGAAGGGCGCGGAGATCTGGCTGGACGGCGGCCACAATCCCGGCGCCGGCGTTGTCATCGCCGAGGCGTTGGCCGAGCAGGAGGAGAAGAATCCAAGACCGCTGGTCCTCATCTCCGGCATGATCAACACCAAGGACCAGACCGGCTATTTCAGCGCTTTCAAGGGGCTTGCCCGCCATGTCTATACCGTGCCGGTGAGCAGCAGCGACGCCGGCGTGCCGAATGACGAATTGGCGCTGCGTGCCGAAGAGGCCGGCCTGTCGGCGGAGCCGGTCAGCTCCGTCGCCAGCGCGCTGATGCTGTTGCGCGACTCTTGGGACGGCCCTGCGCCGCGCATCCTGATCGGCGGCTCGCTCTATTTCGCCGGCGCCGTGCTGGCCGAGAACGGCACGCCGCCGACCTGAAGCGATCGCTCCGCCAGTCGCTTCAGAAATCCCACGGTGAGATCAGGTCAAGGTTGGCGGAGCCAAAGTCACTCAGAT
>NZ_RZTO01000418.1:0-5425 GCF_003997225.1 Mesorhizobium sp. M2C.T.Ca.TU.002.02.1.1 | reverse complement strand
ACCCAGGATTAAGCCCGTATCGGGCCTTCAAGACATTGCCCGGCAGCCGTTATGCAGCGAGATTCCAAGCATTCACGGCGCCGATCGACCTCTGCTTTAGGCACTCGAAGCCGTGCCGTGCACTGGCAAAAACCTTTGGCTTGAATAACCTTTCGTTATGTGACGAGGCGCGCCCCGCGACCCCAGATCACGCCGCGGGCGACGGGCTCTGATACTGGCGGACCACGCCTTGGCCGATCAGCGCCTCGACTTCCTCCGGCGCGTAGCCCAGCGTTTGCGACAGCACGGCGGCGGTGTCTTCGCCAAGCATCGGCGGCGCCTTGTACTTTGCCCCGCGCTGAGCGCTCAGACCTTGCGCCGGTCTCACAAGGGAGATCGGGCCGATGTGCTGGCTGTGCAATGTCTGGACGACCTCCCTGGCCTTCACGGTCGGGCTCTCGAAGGCTTCCGGAACGGATTTGACCTCACCGGCCGGCACGCCGTGGCGCAGGCAGGCCTCCATCCAGTGATGGCGCGGCCGGGTACGGAATGCCGGGCCCAGCGTTGCGAGCAGGCTTTCCCGATTGAGCGCCCTTGCCGCCGCGGTCTTGTAAAGCGGGTCGCCGGCAAGGTGCGGCATGCCGACGACCTTTTCGCACAGCGCCGTGAACTGCTTGTCGTTGCCGACGGCGAGCGCGAAGCTGCCGTCGGAGCACTCGCAGATCTGATAGGGGACCACGGTGGGATGCGCGTTGCCATAGCGCCGCGGAATGACACCGGCATTGAGGTAGCCGCTGCCGACATTGATCAGGGTGTTCAAAGCGCATTCGAGTAGGGAGATGTCGATATACTGCCCCTGCCCGTTCTGCCGGCGCTGATACAGCGCCGCCAGGATGGATTGGACCGACACCATGCCGGCAATGATGTCGGTCATCGCCACCCCGATGCGCTGCGGCTCGCCGTCGACAGGCCCGGTGATGGACATCAGGCCGCTTTCCGCCTGCACGACGAAATCATATCCCGGCCGATCCCATTCCGGGCCGGTCTGCCCATAGCCCGATATCGAGCAGTAGATGATGTTGGGATTGACGGCTTTCAGGCTTTCATAGTCGATCTTGAGCCGCTGGACGGTGCCGGCGCGAAAATTCTCGATCACGACATCGGCCTGGGCCGCCAGGCGGCGAATGATCTCATGGCCTTTCGGATGTTTCAGGTCCACCGCTATGCTGGACTTGCCCCGATTGGCGCAGAGATAATACGTGCTGATGCCGTTGTAGTTCGGCACGGACCACGCCCGCGTGTCATCGCCGCCGTCGATATTCTCGATCTTCCAGACCTCCGCGCCGAGATCGGCGAGGCTCATCGTCGCCCAGGGGCCGGCCAGCACGCGCGAAAGATCCAGCACCTTGATGCCTGCCAAGGGCAAAGCGGGTGCGCTTTCGCCCGTGGGCGTTTCGCCGATGGTTTCCGACATACGTCCTCGCTTCCTTGCTTGAGATCGGTGGTTGTCGGGCGCTCAGGCCGCCTGTCCGATATCCGTCGGACCCGGAAAATGACACGCCGCCAGATGCCCCGGCTCGACCTCGGCGAGCGGCGGCTCGGCCTCGGCGCACCTCGCCTGCGCCTTGAAGCAGCGGGTCCTGAATGGACAACCCGACGGCGGGTTGATCGGGCTCGGCACATCGCCCTTGAGCAGGATCTGCTTGCGGCCCCGCTCCAGGTCCGGATCGGCGATCGGCACGGCCGACATCAGGGCCTGCGAATAAGGATGGAGCGGCCTCGCGTAGAGCTGCTCGGCCGGCGCGACTTCGACGAAGCGGCCAAGATACATCACCGCGACCTTGTGCGAGGTGTGACGCACGACCGAAAGATCGTGCGCGATGAACACATAGGCCGTCCGCATCTTCTCCTGGATTTCCTGGAGAAGATTGAGCACGCCCGCCTGGACCGACACGTCGAGGGCCGAAACCGGCTCGTCGAGGACGAGGACTTCAGGCTTCAATGCAAGGGCGCGGGCGATCACGACGCGCTGGCGCTGGCCGCCCGACAACTGGTGCGGATAGCGCCTGCCATGCGCGGCGCTCAGACTGACGAGATCCAGCATCTCCAGCACCCGCTCGCGCCTTTGCGAGCGGCTCATCGTCGTGATCCGCAGCGGCTCCGCGACACTGTCTTCGATGCGCATGCGCGGATGCAGCGAGCCATAGGGATCCTGGAACACGAGCTGCAGATGTCTGCGCATCCGCCGCATCTGCTCCGCGCCGAGCGAGACGATGTCCGTGCCGTTCAGCGTCACGCTGCCGGAGGTCGGCTCGATCAGCCTGAGCAGGCATCGCCCGAGCGTCGACTTGCCACAGCCGGACTCACCGACCAGCCCCAGTGTTTCGCCGGGATCGAGATCGAACGAGATATCCGTGACGGCCTTCAGCTGCGCAACCTCACGGCGCACCAGGCTGCCGCCCAGGATCGGGAAGACCTTGGAAAGATTGCGCACGGACAAGGCGGCGCCCGGCGCCACGCCGTCCGCGGCTGGATTTGAGACTTCAGCCATGTGCGGGCTCTTCGGATTGCGCCGCTCGGCCCGACTCGCCCCAGGGCGGCAGCGTTTCGGCGAAATGACAGGAGGCGCGGTGACGCCCAAGCTCGATGGTCGCAGGCGCAACTTTTCGGCACACGTCCTGAGCAAAGCTGCAGCGCGGATGAAAGGCGCATCCCTCGGGCAGCGCGCCAAGCATCGGCGGCGCGCCGGGGATCGAATAGAGCTTGTCCTTTGAAGCCGTCAGCTTCGGAATGGAGGCTATCAGTCCCCGCGTGTAGGGGTGACGCGGATTGGCGAAGAGCTCCCGCACTTCGGCTTCCTCGACCACCAGTCCGGCATAGATCACAGCGACCCGATCGGCATGCCCGGCGACGACGCCGAGATCGTGGGTGATCAGGATGAGAGCCAGCCCGAGCTTTTCCTTGAGATCCCGCAGCATGCGCATGATCTGGGCCTGGACCGTGACGTCCAGGGCCGTCGTCGGCTCATCGGCGACGAGCAGCTCGGGATTGTTGGCGATCGCCATGGCGATCATCACGCGCTGGCGCATGCCGCCGGAGAATTCATGCGGATATTGATTGATCCGCCGGTCCGGCTGCGGGATCGCCACCAATTGCAGGAGCTCGAGCACCCGCGCGGTCGCCTGCGCCTTCGTCATGCTTTTGGTGTGGAGAAGAAGCGCTTCGCGGATCTGATCGCCGACGGTCATCACCGGGTTGAGCGACGACAGCGGGTCCTGGAAGATCATGCTGATCTCCGAGCCGCGAAGCGCGCGCATGTCGCGACGCGGACGGCCGATCAGTTCCTGTCCCTTGAAGACGACGGAGCCGCTGACGACGGCGTTTCGCGCCTGCAGCCCGAGCGACGCCAGCATGCCGAGCGACTTGCCCGAGCCGGATTCTCCGACGATGCCGAGAACCTCCCCCTTGGAGAGTTCGACATCGAGGCCACGCACCGCGGGCAACGTTTTGCCATGCGAGGAAAAGCCCACTTTCAGGTCGCGTATGCGCAGCAGCGGCTCGCTTGCCGAAGCAGGGCCCTTGGCGTCGGCAACACTCATTTGGACGACCTCGGATCGAAATAGTCGCGCAGGCCGTCGCCGATGAAATTGAAGCCCAGCACCGCCGTCAGGATGGCCATGCCCGGCCCGAATGCGATCCACCAGCTGTAGAAGAATGTGGCGCCGTCCGAAATCATGGCGCCCCATTCCGGGGTGGGCGGAGTTGCGCCAAGCCCGATGAAGCTGAGCGACGCCGCAAGCAGGATGACCTGGCCGAGATCCATCGTCGCGCTGATCAGGATCGGCGTCCAGCAGAGCGGCAGGATGTGCTTGGTGAGGATGCGGAAATGACCGGCGCCCGCCGCGACCGCGGCTTCGACATGCTCACGCTCGCGCACCTCGAGCACCTGGGCGCGCATCAGCCGCGCATAGACCGGCCACCAGACGACGACCATCGCGATCGCCGCGTTGCCAAGCCCCGGGCCGAGCGAGGCCGCGACAGCCATTGCCAGAAGGATCGGCGGGAAGGAAAGGGTGATATCGACAAGCCGCATGATGGCGGCGCCGATGATGCCGCCCCTGTAACCCGAAATCGCGCCGGCGGCCGACCCGATCACAACGGCGCTGACCACGACCAGCAGCGCTATCGGCAGCGAATGCTGCGCGCCATGGATCGTGCGCGAAAGCACGTCGCGACCAAGGGCGTCGGTTCCAAGCAGATAGCTCGCATTCGGCGCCTGCAGCCGCCGCCCCGCAAGCTTGAGCGGATCGTAAGGCGCGAGCCATGTCGGAAAGAGCGTGGCGACGAGCCAGAAGAGAACGACGACACCGCCGACCAGAAAAGCGGGCGAAGCCCACTCGGGAAGGCGGAGGCGCGCCGATGATGAAGCTTGAACCGAAGACAATGGCATCTCTCTCAGTTCAGGCGCACGCGCGGATTGGCCAGCACGTAGGCGATATCCGTGAGAAGGTTCGTGATCAGGAACATCACGCCGCCGACGATGGTCACGCCGATGATCGCCGGGAAATCAAGCGAGCGGGCCGCCGTCACGGCGTAGCTTCCCATGCCGGGCCACGCGAACACAGCTTCGGTCAGCACGGCGCCGGTGATGAGATAGGCAAAGGAATAGCTGATCACCGTCAGCACCGGCACCAGGATGTTTCGGAACGCATGGCGAAGCACCACCCGCAATTCCCCCGCGCCCTTGGCGCGCGCGGTGAGGATGAATTCGCGTTCCATCACTTCGAGCATGTTGGCGCGGACGAGACGCGAGATCGTTCCCGCAACGGTCCAGCCAAGCACGATCGAGGGCAAGATGAGATGGCTGAGCGCATCCTTGAAAGCGGCGAGGTTTCCGGCCAGCAAGGTATCGATGGTCATGAAACCGGTCACCACGGGCGGCGGCGACATCCTGGGATCGATGCGGCCCGGTCCCGGCAGGATCTGGTATTTGACCGAGAACAGGAAAAGCAGCGCGAGGCCCAGCCAGAAGATCGGGACCGACGATCCGAAAAGCGAAAATATGCGTGCGCTCTGGTCGATCGCGGTGTCCCGGTAGTATGCCGCGAGAAGCCCGAACACGATGCCGATGACACTGCCGATGATCATCGCCGAGATGACCAGTTCGAACGTGGCCGGCAGCCGGGCCATCAGATCGGTCGAGACCGGGCGACGGGTGACGAACGACGTTCCCATGTCCCCTTTAAGGAGGTTGCCGACATAGATGAGATACCGTTCCGGCAAGGGACGATCGAGACCCCATCTTTGCCGCGCGGCCGCGACGATCTCGGGATTGTTGAGCTGCTGCTCGCTGACCACGGCCGTCAGCGGATCACCCTTGGTGATGGCCGTCAGCAGGAATGCCATCGTGACGATCCCCAGCAAAATGAAGGGCATCGCGATGCTG
>NZ_RZTO01000417.1:0-5434 GCF_003997225.1 Mesorhizobium sp. M2C.T.Ca.TU.002.02.1.1 | reverse complement strand
CGCCCGCCGTCACCAGAGCTACTTTTTCGCCTGCCATGTCGCTGTCCATTCGTTGGAATTGTTGAAAGCGCTTTTGTTAGCATGGACCGGGCGGGGCACGAACCGGATTGGATTGCACCAAGGCGATTGGCGAAGCCGCGGAGCGCCTAATTTCCCCCAAAGGGGGGCGGCGGCTTCGGCGCCCGCATCAAGCTATTTCGCGCCCGGATTGCCTACCCACGCATGCCTTCTCTCCTCCCATGCAATGCGCGTCGGCGAGGGAAAGTCCGGATCGGCAAAGCATCCGACCGCCACCGCGATCGCGTCCGGCTTGCGCTCCGGCTCCCAGAAGACACTGGAGCCGCACTGCGGGCAGAAATGGAAAGTGACCGCATGGCCGCCGTCGGACAACCGCCTGTAGGTGCTGGCAGTCCCTTCGGCCCTGACCGCGGCGCGCGCAAAGAAAGCGGCAATGCCGTAAGTGCTGCCGGTCCGCCTCTGGCAGTCGAGGCAGTGGCACAGCGCCACCAGTCTCGGCTCGCCGTCACAAGAGATCTTCAGTTGCCCGCAGGCACAGGATGCGGTTCGCATGGGTTGCCTCATGTTGATATGAATGCTTCGCGCGCTTCGCGGCGCCCGGCAATCAATATTTCGAGGCGCCTTGGCGCGGCGGCAATTTCGCATTGCCTGGAGATTGGCGGTTCGCGCGCCTCGCTCAGACCTTGAACGCACTCATCGGCGCTCTTCGATGGGAGATCATCTGAAGCGGTTGGCGGGCACGCCGCGCACGCCGGGCTTGAGCGCGAACAGGCCGCCCTCGAAGGGGGTGGCGGCAAGATGCTCCGCGCTCATCGTGAAGCGCGCGGAGGTCACGAAGAGCGTGTCGAGACCTGCGCCGCCGAAAGCGCAGCTCGTCGGCCAGCTGCACGGCAGTTCGACGATCCGGTCGAGCCTGCCGTCGGGCGCGATACGGGCGAGGCAGCTTCCGCCAACCACCCTGCAGTTCCAGACATAACCCTCGGCGTCGAGGCATGAGCCGTCCGGCAGGCCGCGCTCGAAGCCGGTGAAGAAGGGGAACGCTTCGCCGAGCCGTCCAGCCTTCCGGTCCCAACCATAGCTGTAAAGCGCGTTCTTCATCGTGTCCGCGGTGATGAAGCGTCCGTCGGGCAGCCACACCATCGTGTTGGTGATGCCGAACCGGTCTTCGCTGAGGCGCCTCACGTCGCCGTCCGGGCCGACCCGGTAGAGCCGGCCCTCATCGCTTGTGATTGCCATCGGCGCGTCGTCCGGCCCGATATTGTTGGCCATGGTGCCGACCCAGAGCGAGCCGTCCGGCGCGACCACGCCTTCGTTGAGCCGCGAGTCCGGCCGGTTGGCCTCGATCGCCGCGAATGCCCGGAACGGTCCGCCGAAATCCCAGAGCGCGATGTCCTTGCGCAACCCGACTATGGCGCCGCCGTCGGCGCGCAGGCCGACCGAGGTGACGAGGTCGCCCGTCGGCCAGCTTTCATGCGCTCCGGTCGAAGGGTCCAGCCGATGGATCCGGCGGCCGATGATGTCGACCCAGACCAGCCTGCCGCGCCGGTCGTCCCACACCAGGCTCTCGCCGACCACGTCGCGCGCGTCGAAGATCAGAGTGGCATCGGTTTCGGGCATGTGGCGGCTCCTCCGTCTCTCGGGAAATGCACTTGACATATATCTTTCGTCTGAATTACGAGCAATTTAATAACAACCTGTCATACAGGTTTTTGAGGGAACGGAATGCAGGAGCAGACGGATCCACCGGGCGAACCGAATCCCGGACTGGTCAGCACGGCGATCCAGGCCATCACCCAGCACATCCGCTCGGAAGGCCTTGCGCCGGGCGATCCGCTGCCTAGCGAAGCTGCCATGACGCGCCAGCTCAACGTCTCGCGTACCGTCGTGCGCGAGGCCTTCCGCTCACTGTCGGCGATGCGCCTCATCGACATGAGCGCGGGGCGCCGCGCCACTGTCGCCAAGCTCGATACCGGCGCCATGTCGATGGTGATCGAGCACGGCATCACCACCCAGCAGATCAGCGTGCAGCAGGTCTATGACGTCAGGCGCACCATCGAGATGCGCACGGTTGCGCTTGCCGCATTGCGCCGCACCGACCAGGAGGCCGCGGCGATTGCCCAATCGGCCCGGCAGATGCGCGAGAATTTCAGGAACCCCGAGGCGGTCATGGAGCACGACATCGCCTTCCACGAGGCGATCGCGGCGGCTTCGCACAATCCTGTTTTTTCGCTGATCGTCACCGCCTTCAGCGGCGTCACGCGGCGCACCTGGGTGATCGGCTGGCGGACCCGCTCGTCCGACGAGGCCCAACTCAAGATGATCAAGGGCCACGAGGACATCGCCGACGCCATCCTGAAGGGCGATCCACGGCTGGCGGCCGAGCACATGGCCGAGCATTTCGACAAGAGCGTCAAGGCGCTCATCGACGCGGGGATCGCCTAGCATGGGGACAGCCCGATGAAGATCACCGCCATCGAAACCATCCGCATCGAGGAGCGGCCGAATCTGCTCTGGGTCGAGGTCCATACCGATGAGGGCATCACCGGCCTCGGCGAGACCTTCTTCCTGTCGCGCACCGTCGAGGAATACCTGCACGAATATGTCGCGCCCAGGGCGATCGGCCGCGATCCCCTGCAGATCGACCTGCTCGCCGCCGATCTCGTCGGTTATCTCGGCTTCCGCTCCAGCGGCGCCGAGGTGCGCGGCAACTCGGCCTTCGACATCGCGCTGTGGGACATTTTCGGCAAGGCCACCGGCCAGCCGGTCGCGCAATTGCTCGGCGGCTTCAGCCGCCGTTCGATCCGCACCTACAACACCTGCGCCGGCACCGAATACATCAAGGACGCCAAGGGCCAGACGACGGCCAATTACGGCATCGGCGCCAAGCGCGACTACGACGACCTCAACGCCTTCCTCACCCGCGCCGGCGAGCTGGCCGAGGAATTGCTCGACGACGGCATCACCGCCATGAAGATCTGGCCGTTCGATCACGCGGCGGAGAAGACGCGCGGCAACGACATTTCGGCGGCCGACTTGAAGGTGGCGCTCGAGCCCTTTGAAAAGATTCGCAAAGCCGTCGGCGACCGGATGGACGTCATGGTCGAGTTCCACTCCATGTGGCAGCTCCTGCCGGCCATGAAGATCGCGCAGGCGCTCAAGCCGTATGCGACCTATTGGCACGAGGACCCGATCCGCATGGACAGCCTCGGCGACCTCAAGCGCTACGCCGCCGCCAGCCCGGCGCCGATCTCGGCCTCGGAGACGCTCGGCAGCCGCTGGGCTTTTCGCGACCTGTTGGAGACCGGGGCAGCCGGCATCGTCATGCTCGATATCTCCTGGTGCGGCGGCCTGTCGGAAGCACGCAAGATCGCCTCGATGGCCGAGGCGTGGCGGCTGCCGGTGGCGCCGCATGACTGCACCGGTCCGGTCGTGCTCGCCGCCTCGACGCATCTTTCGCTCAATGCGCCCAACGCGTTGGTCCAGGAAAGTGTGCGCGCCTTCTATCGCACCTGGTACCGCGATCTGGTCACCGCGCTGCCGGAAGTGAAGGACGGCATGATCACCGTGCCGCCCGGGCCGGGCCTGGGACTGGCGCTCAGCCCGGACCTCGGCCGCGCCTACACCGTCCACCGTCGCGTCAGCGACGGGACAAGCATCTGAAAAATCCAAAGGGAGGAACAGACATGAAGAAACTCACCGCAATGTTATTGCTCGGCGTCGCCCTGATCGGCGGCCAATCCGTGGCCCGCGCCGACGGGCTCAACATCGTCTTCACCCATCATTCGTCGGCTTCGAACACGTTCTGGCAGGCGGTGAAGAAGGGTTTCGACGACGCGTGCGCCAAGGTCGAGGCGAACTGCAACATGGTCTTCACCCAGACCGAGGGCTCGGTCGAGCAGCAGGTCGCGAACATGCGCGCAGCCCTTGCCGCCAAGCCCGACGCGCTGTTGACCTCCATCGTCGACGATCACGCCTTGGACGACGTCATCAAGGAGGCGCGCGACGCCGGCGTGCTGGTGATCGCCGTCAATGTCGACGACACCGAGGGCGCCAAGGGCAATGCGCGGCAGGCTTTCGTCGGCCAGGGCTTCAAGCCGGCCGGCTATTCGCTCGCCAAGGCGATTTCCGAGAGCTTCCCGAAGGACGGCCCGATCAAGGTGCTGGTCGGCATTTCGGCTCCCGGCCAGAACTGGTCGGAAAGCCGCGGCGCCGGTATCATGCAGTTCCTCGAGGAGTACAAGGCCGCGCATAAGGATCGCGACGTGTCGTGGGAGCGCATCGACAGCGGCACCGATCTCGCCATCACCTCCGACCGTGTCGGCGCCTATCTGAACGCCCATCCCGACACCACGGCCTATTTCGACACCGGCTTCTGGTGCGCCGGCGTGGCGCGCGTGCTGGCCGATCGCGGCGTGGCGCCGGGCAAGGTGCTGCTGGGTGGCTTCGACCTCGTTCCCGAGGTGCTGCAGCAGATGCAAAAGGGCTATGTCCAGGCGCTGGTCGACCAGCAGCCCTACATGCAGGGCTTCATGCCGGTGATGGAGGCCTATCTCAACAAGAAGATCGGCCTTGCCCCCTCCGACATCGACACCGGCCAGGGCATCGTGAGGCCGAAGGAAGCCGACAGCATCATGGCGCTGTCCGCGCAGGGACTGAGGTAAGCTCCTCAAATAGCGAGACCCGCATCGGCGACGCCTACCGTCGCCGATGCGCCTGAATCCCGAACCTCCGGAGCCTTGCGTTGAAGCGCCTGTTCAAGACCTATCTCGAAAAACCGGAGCTGGCCGGGTTGATCCTTCTGGTGCTGCTCATCGTCCTGTTCCAGGTGCGCTCGCATGGCGTGTTCCTGAACGCCGACAACCTGCGCGGCATTCTCGGCATCCTGCCCGAGGCTGGCCTCGTCGCCATCGGCGTCACCATCCTGATGATCAGCGGCGAGTTCGACCTCTCGGTCGGGTCGGTCTTTGCGCTGATGCCGATGTCGATGGCGGTGCTGATGGTGCATGGCTGGCCGTTCCCCCTGGCGCTGCTCGCCGGACTGCTGGTCGCGGCGGCGATCGGCTTCATCAACGGCTACGTCACCATCCGCTTCGCGATTCCGAGCTTCATCACCACGCTCGGCATGCTGTTCATGGCGCGCTCGCTCACGGTCGTGGTCTCGGGCGGTTTCCCGCCGCTGTTGCCCGCCGACCTGCCCAACTGGCTGTTCACCTCCTTTGTCGGGCCTGGCAACATGTTCCGCATGTCCTTCCTGTGGTTCGTGGCGGTGGCGGTGCTCACCTCACTGATGCTGTCGCGCACCAATTTCGGAAATTGGATCAAGGCCACCGGCGGCTTCCTGCCGGCCGCCGCCTCGATGGGCATCCCGACCGCCAGGGTCAAGATCGTCTGCTTCATGCTGTGCTCGGTCCTGTCC
>NZ_RZTO01000416.1:0-5457 GCF_003997225.1 Mesorhizobium sp. M2C.T.Ca.TU.002.02.1.1 | reverse complement strand
GTGAAGGCGGCAATGGTGCTCGCCGTTTCCGCGCTGCTGCTCAGCGCCATCATCTTGCCGGCAAAGATCAGCGCGGCGTGATTGGCCAGGAAGAAGCCAGCAGACCTTTTTGCCTGGCAAATCATCCAGCAGGCGCCTGCCGCGAAGACGACAATGGCCGCATCGAGCGCCATCGATCCACCGAAATAGACATGCGCCTGCTGCCAGAACATGGTCGAGAACGGGCGCAGTTCGAGCCAGGCATGCCACACGGCGGGGCTCGCCGGATAGAAGCCGAGAAGCAGCGCCGCCATGCGCTCCGCCGCCAGCAGAAGCAGCATCAGGGCAGGAAAGGCAAAAAGCAGTATCGGCTTGCGCATCATGTCATCCCCTCGACATCCGATGACCGATTCTAGGCGGCATTGGTTGCGCGACACTTAACGCAACGCCTTGCTTTTCAAGGAATGTCGCTCGTATCTAATGTATGATCCGGTTCAACGGTCGGGGGTGGCGCCGTGTCGGCGGGAGCTAACGGGTTGGGCTCGGACAACATCATCGACAGCCGGTCCGATGCCGCGGAGTGCCGCGTGAGCCAGGCGAACCCGCCCGGCCGCCCGCTGCTGGCGTTCGCTCTCGGCAGCCTCGGGCTGCTCGCAGGCGTGGTGCTGATCGTCGAGGGCGGGCGCCGGCTGCCGCCCGACCCGCCTTCGATCGCGCCGGTCCAGGGCACCGGCGACCCGGTGCCGGCCTCGCCTACCCCGATGCACGACAGTCGACCGGGCCAGCCGGCGCGCAGGATCGCCGAGGACCTCATCGCGCCGCCGCCGCTCGACCCATCCGGGATCGAGCGCATCGAGCCGCGCCCGCCGCTCGGCGAACTCGGGCTTGCAACGGCGCCGAAGACGCCGATGCCGCAGGATTGGCGTGAGACGCTGCTCTTCCGCCCGGTCGCGACCTCCTCGGCGGTCTTCGAAGCCATGGGACGCACGGTCGCCATCAGCGGCACGGTCGACATAGACCCCGACAGGACCTGCACGTTCGACAACACCGCCTGGCCCTGCGGCCAGCGGGCGCGGGCCGCCTTCAACGCCTGGCTGCGCGGCCGGGCGCTCAAATGCCTGCTGCCGCCGGATGCCGACCGCTTCGCCATCGCCGCGCCCTGCGCCCTCGGCAAGCAGGATGTCGGCGCCTGGCTGGTTTCCAACGGCTGGGCGATGGCCGCTCCCGCCGGCATTTACGGCAAGGCGGAAGCGGTGGCGAGAAACGCCCGGATGGGCATTTTCGGCCCACCGCAATAGCACAGCCGCGGGAAAGTCGGCAGCCGGCTCCGTCGCGGACCTTGCGTGAAAGCAGAATGGTCAGGGCGGTTCAGCACTTCTAATACCTAGACCGGTTTAACGGCAGCCAAGGCGCCGTATCCGCCGCTTGCCATGGAGAAGATGCCGACTTGCATCAAATTGTACGCTTCCCTGACACCGAAATCGTAACGGACCTCCTGTAAGCCGATGCGTCGAACAGGAGATTGGCCCTTGACCACGAAAACACCGACCGCGCCGGCTCAAACGTGGAAGCAACTCGTCTTGCTGGCCGTGCTTGGCACCGCCGCCTGCGTCGGCCTTTCGCTTGCGCTGAACTACCTGCTGCTTTTCAGCGACAGCCTGACGCCATTCGGCCGCGGGGCCGTTACGGCAATCGTCGTGCCGATCGTCATCGGTCTGCCGCTGTTTGCCCTCATCGGCTGGCAGCAGAGCGAGATCCGCCGCTACCGGCAGGAACTCACCAGGTCCGGCACCTATGACCAGTTGACCGGCTGCCTGAACGGCAAGGTGTTCACCTCGATGGTCGACAGGAGGGCGCAGAGACCGGCCGGTCCGCGCTCGGGCGCCTTTCTCGTCATCCATCCGGAACATCTGGCATCGATCAACCTGCGTTTCGGTCTCGAATGGGGCGACGAAGCCTTGCGGCTGATCGCATCGGCCATCCGATCGGCAGTGCGCAAGGACGATCTGATCGGGCGGCTCGGAACCTCGATGTTCGGCGTCTTCCTGCCGGGCGCGAGCGAAGAGGACGCCAAGGACATCGGCGAGCGCATTCGCGGCACGGTCGGCGGGATCTATTTCGCTCCGAAAGGCGACAAGGACGTGCTTGCGATCAAAGTCGGCGGGGTCGTCTTCGAACATGAGCTGGACTTCGAGGACATGTTCCGCTTCGCGGAGGAAGGCATGGCCGAAGCCCTGGATGAATCCGGTCTTCGGCTGTCGCATGTCACCAACTGAGCCGGCGAACGGAACCCAATGACCTGCACGAGCGACAACGCCTCGGCGGATCGTTCTTCAAAAGCAGGCCTGGTCGTTTATGCCTCAGATACCGCCCATGCAGAGATACTTCATCTCGAGGTAGTCCTCGAGGCCGTGCCGGGACCCCTCCCGCCCGATGCCTGACTGCTTGACCCCGCCGAAAGGCGCGGCCTCCGAGGACATGCGTCCGGTGTTGATACCCACCATGCCATATTCGAGGGCCTCCGCCACACGCCAGACCCGCTTCAGGTTGGAGGCATAAAAATAGGCAGCGAGACCGTAGATCGTGTCGTTGGCCTCACGCACGACCTGATCCGCATCCTCGAAGCGGATGACGGGGGCCAACGGCCCGAATGTCTCCTCCTGCGCCACCGTCATGGCGCTGGAGATATCGGTAAGGACCGTCGGTTGGAAAAAAGTGCCGCCCGCGCCAATCCTACCTCCGCCGCAGCGGATCGCGCCCCCTTTTCCCACGGCATCGGCGATGTGGGATTCGATCTTGGCCAAGGCGTGGCCGTCGATCAGCGGGCCGATGGCGACGGCCGGATCGAAACCGTCACCGACCCGAAGCTGGCGAACCCGTTCGACGAATTTATCGACGAACTCGTCATGAACGCCCGACTGCACGTAGAGGCGGTTGGCGGAAACGCAAGTCTGACCGGCATTGCGGAACTTCGCCTGGATCGCCCCGTCCACGGCAGCGTCGATGCCGGCGTCGTCGAAGACGATGAAAGGCGCATTGCCGCCCAGCTCTAGGCTGACCTTCTTGATCTGGTCCGAGCACTGGCGCATGAGCAGGCGCCCGACTTCGGTCGATCCGGTGAAGCTGATCTTGCGCACCTTGGGATTGTGGCAGAGCTCACGTCCCACGGCGGCGCCCTCGGAGGCGTAGACAAGGTTCACCACACCGTCGGGAAAGCCGGCCTCGGCGGCGAGCGCGAACATGGCGCCTGCGACCAGCGGCGTCTGCTCGGCAGGCTTCAGCACGATCGCGCAGCCCGCCGCCAGCGCCGGCGAGATCTTGCGCGCCACCATCGATGCGGGAAAATTCCACGGCGTGATCGTGCCGACGACGCCGATGGGCTGCTTGATCACCAGCATGCGGCGGTCCGTCGAGGGCGCAGAGATCGTCTCGCCATAGATACGGTTGGCCTCTTCGGCGTACCATTGCAGATAAGCGGCCGCATGCGAGACCTCCGATCTGGCTTCGGCAAGCGGCTTGCCCATCTCGGCGGTGAGAATTGCGGCAAGGTCGTCGGTATGGGTGACGATCAGCTGGTGCCACTGCCACAGCATTTCGCTGCGCTCCCGAGCGGTCAGCGCCGCCCATTCGGCCTGGGCGGCATAGGCCTTGTCGATCGCCGCGCGCGTCTCCTCGACGCCCATGTCGGGAAGTTCCGCCAACAGCTCGCCGGTCGATGGATTGAAGACCTCAAAGGTGCGTCCGCCAGCCGGCGCGCCCAGCGCCGGCACACGGTCGATCGCGCCGAACAGGTCGGGGGTTTTCAAATGGCGGGTCATCGGCAGGCGCAGGGGCAATACCGCTTTCCTTCTCTTCGGGCTGGCGTATCGGAAACACCACCATGTATTGCGCAGGCGCCGGTTTCATAGGGCCTGGGAAGGATGGCGGTAGACCCACCCTGCGTCCTCGAAGTGCATCGGGTGCGGCGCGGCTGAGATCGCGTTGGGAAAGCTGGTGCTGCGAGAGAGGATTGAACTCTCGACCTCTCCCTTACCAAGGGAGTGCTCTACCACTGAGCTACCGCAGCCTGCGATGGCGGCGCTTCTGCCATATCGAACCGGTAAGCGCAAGGCCAAGAAAAACCCAAAAGCGTCGCATCTGATTCCTGGCCGCGTTATGCGGTTTGGGGCGGTATGCCTGGCCGATCCACAGCCTGAAACGCGACCGACGGCCCACTTTCATGACATAGGCGCGTTAAAATGTTAGCCATTGCGGATTCGTGGCCGGCTGAGCCTCCGGTCAGGGCTGGATGATGAACGACAAGACAAATCCACCGAAAAAGGACGAAGCCGCGCGCAAGGAACGGCTGGCCGAGGCGCTGCGCGCCAATCTGCAGAAGCGCAAGGCGCAGACGCGGTCGCGGCGCGCGGGCGATGCCGATCAGCGGTCGGAAGGCTTGCCGGCTGCTGGAAAAATGCACAAGGACTGACCAAATCAGCCATACTGCCCGGCCATAGTCGGTCCGGTTTTAGGAAAATCCTATTTCTTGAACCAAGCCGGCCAATGGTCTAAGCCGGGCATACTCAACCGATTGAAGCGGCCTGTTCGGGGCCGAGGGGACATTTTCTTATGGATCGCATCAGAATTGTCGGCGGCAACGAGCTGGCCGGTACCATTCCGATCTCGGGCGCCAAGAACGCGGCATTGCCGCTGATGATCGCCTCGCTGCTCACCGACGACACGCTGACGCTCGAAAACGTGCCGCATCTGGCCGATGTCGAGCAGTTGATCCGCATCCTCGGCAATCACGGCGTCGATTATTCCGTCAACGGCCGGCGCGAGAGCCAACAGAAAGGCTATTCGCGCACGATCAATTTTTCGGCCCGCAACATCGTCGACACCACCGCGCCTTACGAACTGGTGTCGAAGATGCGCGCCTCTTTCTGGGTGATCGGCCCGCTGCTTGCCCGCATGGGCGAGGCCAAGGTGTCGCTGCCCGGCGGCTGCGCCATCGGCACGCGCCCGGTCGATCTGTTCCTCGAAGGTCTGCAGGCACTGGACGCCGAGCTCGACGTCGACAACGGCTATGTCGTGGCCAAGACCCGGAACGGCCGCCTCCACGGCAATCGCTACGTGTTTCCGAAAGTGTCGGTCGGCGCCACCCACGTGCTGATGATGGCGGCCTCGCTCGCCAAGGGCGAGACGGTGCTGGAAAATGCCGCGCGCGAGCCGGAAATCGTCAATCTCGCCGAGTGCCTGATCGCCATGGGCGCCAAGATCCACGGCGCCGGCACCTCGACCATCACCATCCAGGGCGTCGAGGCGCTTTCTGGCGCTCGCGTGCGCGTCATTCCGGACCGCATCGAGACCGGCACCTATGCCATGGCGGTGGCGATGACAGGCGGCGACGTGATGCTGGAAGGCGCGCGGCCCGACCTGTTGCAGACGGCGCTCGACGTTCTCGTCGAGACCGGCGCCGAGATCACGCCGACCAATGAG
>NZ_RZTO01000415.1:0-5461 GCF_003997225.1 Mesorhizobium sp. M2C.T.Ca.TU.002.02.1.1 | reverse complement strand
GCTTGTCTCGGTCGAAGGGCACTTTGCGGCCGGACTTCTTGATGACGACGAGGTCGCGCAGCTGCACACGCTCGAAGGTGGTGAAACGGCCGCCGCAATCGGGGCACACCCGGCGCCTGCGGATCGCCGCGCCGTCCTCGGCGGGACGCGAATCCTTCACCTGCGTATCTTCGGACTGGCAATAGGGACAGCGCATGGAGAGCCTTGGGTTCGCGATTCAGGCATGATCCCGAAAAGTTGCAGACTTTTCGGAGAAGATCATGCCTCAAAAACAAAATTTTAGAGTGAGAGGGCGCTTCAAGGAAGCGTCATCTCACTCTGGTGGGCGAAAGGCTTAGAGCCTTTTGTGTCTCAGAGATAGCGAGGCGGGAGCAAGATTGCCAGCGCCCCGCCCCGCCGGCGGGCAAGCGTCATGGCGCGACGTCCTTGGTCGAAAACCCGCAGGACGTGCCGAGATTGCGATAGGCCTTGGTGAAGCCGTCCATCGGGATGCTGGTGACCTTCTGTTTGCCGAAAGTCACATCGAGCGAGGTAACCTTGCGCATGGCGCGCAGCAGGGCAAGGCTGGTCTTGGCCTGGTTGTCGACCATCCAGCTGGGACGACCGCCGGCGGCGGCGTTGGAGCTTACCGTCGCGGCAACCTTCACGCCGGGGTCACCGAAGGTCGCGGCGATCTTGTCGCCGGTCGGCAGGGTCTTGTTGTCGATAATGAACATGATGGCCGGATACGCGTCCGGCGGCAGCGCGTCGCCGGTCGAGATCGACAGCGTCAGGGACCCGGCATTGCCGGTGCCGTCGACAAAAGCCGTCGAGGCGGCGCAGGTCTTGTGCGCGTCCTGTCCGGTATCGAGCGTATCGATGATGGTGGTCCACTTGCCGAACGTGTTGGTGGCAGGCAAGTCGGCGTTCGTCTGCTCCTCAGCGACCGCGGCGGAAGCGGTCAGCGAGCCAAACAGGGCCAAGGCGGCAAAGCGGGAAATGCGCATCATCAAGTCTCCGGTAGCCGCGCCGCCCGATCAAGGAGCGGCGCGCAGCGCAGGGATAAAAGATGACGCGCGGCGCCTGGTCAACCGAGATAGGGGTAAAGCGGGAAGCGATCGGTCAGCGCCATGACCTTGGCCTTCACCGCGGCCTCGACCGCCGCATTGCCCTCGTCGGAATTCGCCACCTTCAGACCGTCCAGCACCTCGGCGATCAGCTTGCCGATCTCGCGGAATTCGGCCTGGCCGAAGCCGCGTGTGGTGCCGGCCGGCGTGCCGAGGCGCACGCCCGAGGTGACGAACGGCTTTTCCGGATCGAACGGGATGCCGTTCTTGTTGCAGGTGATGTTGGCGCGGCCCAGCGCTGCTTCCGCACGCTTGCCGGTGGCGTTCTTCGGACGCAGATCGACCAGCATCAGATGGTTGTCGGTGCCGCCGGAGACGATATCGAGGCCGGTCTCCTGCAGGCTGGACGCCAGCGCCTTGGCATTGGCGACGATGCTTTCGGCATAGGCCTTGAAGCTCGGCTTCAGCGCCTCGCCAAGCGCGACCGCCTTGGCGGCGATGACATGCATCAGCGGGCCGCCCTGCAGGCCCGGGAACACCGCCGAGTTCATCTTCTTGGCGATTTCCTCGTCGTTGCACAGGATCATGCCGCCGCGCGGGCCGCGCAGCGACTTGTGCGTCGTCGTGGTCACGACATGGGCATAGGGCAGCGGCGACGGGTGCATGCCGCCGGCGACCAGGCCAGCAATATGGGCCATGTCGACCATCAGATAAGCACCGATCGAATCGGCGATCTCGCGGAAACGCTTCCAGTCCCAGATGCGCGAATAGGCGGTGCCGCCGGCCAGGATCAGCTTCGGCTTGGTCTCATGCGCGGTCTTTTCGATCGCGTCCATGTCGAGCAGGTGATCGTCCTTGCGCACGCCATAGGAGACGACCTTGAACCACTTGCCGCTCATGTTGACCGGCGAGCCGTGGGTGAGATGGCCGCCCGAATTCAGGTCGAGGCCCATGAAGGTGTCGCCGGGCTGCAGCAGCGCCAGGAACACGGCCTGGTTCATCTGGCTGCCGGAATTCGGCTGGACGTTGGCGAAGTTGCAGCCAAACAGCTTTTTCGCGCGCTCGATGGCCAGCTCCTCGGCCACGTCGACGAACTGGCAGCCGCCATAGTAGCGCTTGCCCGGATAGCCCTCGGCATATTTGTTGGTCATGATCGAGCCCTGCGCCTCGAGCACCGCGCGCGACACGATGTTTTCAGACGCGATCAGCTCGATCTCATGGCGCTGGCGACCGAGTTCGTTGCGAATGGCGCCGAAGATTTCCGGATCGGCGTCGGCAAGCGTGGTCTCGAAGAAGGATTCGAATTTGCTGGAGGCTGCCGCTGCATTTGACATGGCTTGCTTTCCCTTGGGGCCGGAGGTCTGCGAGGTCGCCGCGCATTAACACAGTTGTTTTCGGGCCGCCACGTTTGCGGCGCGAAATTTGCTGGCCGGTTTGCGCCAAGACAGCGCAGCCGGTTGCAGAGCGGTTCACCGTTTCACGGAAACGGCGAACCGCTCTACCTCTTTAGTTTTACGCTGTTCCGGACGGAAAACCGGTCACACTTTTCCTGGAACTGCTCTAATCCCGCGGCGCGCGGCCCTTGAGGATCGCTTCGGAGAAGGTGATCTCGGTGAACAGCTTGCGCGCCGTGTGGTCGTTGATGTCGCCGCGCCGAAGCATGGCCTGCAGCTCGGCGCGCTCGGCCTCGATGCCGGCCAGCCTGAGCTCCATCTCGATCCGGCCGGACTCGCGGGCCTCGGCGCGCGCTTCGTCGGCGCCGTCGGAGAGCGAGATGCGGCGCCGGTAGATCGAGGCGACACTCTCGGCGATGGCGAGCTTCATCTCAGCCGCCTCTCCTTCATTGCCGTCGCTGGCGAGGCTTTCGATCCTGGCGATGGCCGCATTGGCGGCGCCGACCCTGGCCCTGCGCTCTTCGGCCGCGCCCGGATGCTCGCCGGGCTCGACGAGACCGCGCGCCACCGCCGGCAAAGTGAGGCTGGCGATCGCCAGCGAGCAGATGATGACGCCGGCGGCAAGGAAGATCACGAGGTCGCGGGCCGGGAACGGCGAGCCGTCCTGCAAGGTGAGCGGCAGGGACAGGATACCGGCCAGCGTCACGGCGCCGCGCACGCCGGCGATCGAACCGGCGAGCCTGACGCGAAAGCCGAAGGGCTCGGCCTTGCGCTTGCCAAGCCGGGCGGCAAGCACGGCGCCGATATCGCCGATCCAGATCCAGACGAAGCGCAGCCCGATGAGGCAGAGCGTGAGGATCAGCACGGTCAATGCCGGCTCGAACAGCCAGTGCCGGGTGGTCAGCTCCGGTGGCACCTTGCGGATGATGTCGGGCAGTTGGAGGCCGAGCAGGATGAAGAGCGAGCCGTTGAACATGAAGATCAGCATCGACCAGAGCGAAATCGTCTGGATGCGCGCCGAGACGGCCATGTGGCGGACGATGCCGGAATATCCGGTCAGAAGGCCGGCCGTGACCGCCGCCAGGATACCCGACGCGTTCAAATGCTCGGCGATCAAATAGGCGACGAAGGGCAGCAGCACCATAACCAGCACCTGCGCTTCTGCCGGTGTGCTGGTGATACGGCTGAGAATCTGCAACGACTTCGCCGCGATGAACAGCGCCGCGACACCGGCGAGGATGCCGACCACCACGGCCAGGAGGAAGCTCAGGGATGCCCCGGCAAACGAAAAGCTGCCGGTGAGCACCGCCGCCACCGTGAAGCGGAACATCACCAGGCCGGAGGCGTCGTTGAGCAGCGACTCGCCTTCCAATATGTGCATCAGCCGCGCCGGGACGAGATTGCGGTCGACGATCGAGGACACGGCGACCGCGTCGGTCGGCGACAGCACTGCGGCCAAAGCGAAGGCGACCACCAGCGGGATGCTCGGCACCAGCCAGTGCAAGGCGTAGCCGAAGCCGACGATGGTGAAGAAGACGAGCCCGATGGCGAGGTCGAGGATCGGACCGCGCAGCGCCATCAGCTCACGCTTCGGCGCCGAGAAGGCATCGCCGAACAGAAGCGGCGGAATGAACACCAGCAGGAACAGTTCCGGATCCACTTCGATGTGAACGCCTCGCGCAGGCCAGGCAAGCGCGACGCCAATAGCGATCTGCAGCACCGGCAGCGGCACGCGCACCAGCCGCACCAGCGCACCGGATACGGTTACGAAGGCGAGCACGACGAGGATGAAGACGGCGACGTCCATGGCGCGATTCCGGCTGTTCGACCGACCATGGGCAATTGCCTGCGTCGCGTCCAGCCGGCCGGCCGTGACGCCGGCAGTATCGACGACGGACGACGCGCCGTTCGGCTATTGCGACAGAACCGCTTTCGGCACGGAACAAAGCACCGTGAAAGCGGGGTTCACGACATTGCCGATACGCAGGCTGCAGGTCTGGCTGACCAGTTGATGCGCGTCCATCGTATCGAGGCCTGTACGATGCGCCACCCAGCGCACCAGCCCGGCGGCCGCGATGCGGGCGGCGTCGTCCAGCGGCCGCGCGCAGCCGATGACACCGATATGGCTTTCAGTCTCCAGGCGCGGCCAGTCGAAGCTCTCGTCCGCCGTGGCCCTCTCCACCGAAAGGGTCGTGAAGAAGGCACCCTCGACCGCGGTGCCGGCGATCTCGCCGTCGCCCTGCGCGTAATGGCCGTCACCGATATAGATGTGCCCGCCATCGATATTGGCCCGCAGGTAGAGCGTTGCGCCCTCGGTCAGGTCCGGGATGTCGAAATTGCCGCCGAAGTCGCCGGGGACCACGCCGAGGCGGACCTCGCCATGCGCGGGCGCGACGCCCAGCGTCCCGTGGAACGGCCGATAGCCGGCGCGCAGCGTGCGGCCGGAGGAGGTCTGCGTGGTCAGTTCGGTTCGATCGGACGCAAGGCACCAGATCCACACCCGCTCTTCCTGCTCCGCCTGCAAATTGGGCGAGGCGCGAGTTCCCGACAGGAAACCGAAATTCGGCGATATCGTCGCCACGCCCCAGTCGCGCGCCGGCTCCAGGCGGTGAAGGCGGATTGCCATGATATCGCCGGCCTTGATGCCTTCGACGGCGATCGGACCGACCAGTGGGTTCACCTTTGGATAAGGCGCGACCTCGCGCGGCCTGCCGTCGACGCTGGTCAACCGGCCGGAGAAGCAATCCTCGGTGAAGACCGTGAATTGCTCGCCGGGCCCGACGGAAAGCCGCGGCGCATGGCCTCCCAATTGGAAGACGAAATCGTGCCCGTCGTTCAGCGGTCGAACCAAGTGCCGGCTCCCAGTTTCTCGACAATGTCGACAAATGCCTGCGTGGCGTCGCGATGGATGCTGTGGCCGACATTGGGCATCACGACGACGGACCGCTCGCCGACCTCCGCCCGCAGGCGCTGGGTGTCGTCGGGCGGGACGAACCGGCTCACGTCCGGCAGGACCCAGAC
>NZ_RZTO01000414.1:0-5465 GCF_003997225.1 Mesorhizobium sp. M2C.T.Ca.TU.002.02.1.1 | reverse complement strand
TTCCTCGCCCACGCGAGTATTTTCATCGCCCAATTTGCACCAGCGCAAAGCGCCATGTCCGCCCGGCAATCTATTAACACACAGCGGCCGATAACGCGTTGAAACAAAGAGGGAGGCGGCCAGCACCGCCCCAGACCAATTCGACGGCTGCGAGACCGCCTCCGGCTCCGGCAGGCCGGAAGCACGGCCGGGCAGACCAGGGGAGAGGTCTGCCCGGCCTTTTTGTCTCGGCCTCGCACTACCGACAGCTCTTGAAATCCGCCAGCGCGTCGATTCGTGGTTTTTAGGTCGAAGCAAACTTCTCAAGACAGGTTTGATGGAAGAGAAGCGGATTTGCGCCAACGCAAAGACTGACCCCACAGATATAGTATCTTACGGTTGTCAAAATCGTTGAAGATGAGGATATGAAAATGCTTACGAGACGCGAAGCCCTGCTGGGCTCTGTTCTTGCCGCCGCCGCCGTTGCCACCGTCGGGTCGGCACCGGTCATGGCGGCGGCGAAGGATGTCGCCGGACTGCCGCGCGAAAAAGTGACGTTGGTCTCGCCTCCTTTCGTGCATGCCCATGACCAGGTGGCCAAGGGCGGACCAAGGATTGTCGAATTCACTATGAAGATCGAAGAAAAGCCGATGGTCATCGATGCGGACGGCACGCAGCTCAACGCGATGACCTACAATGGCACGATCCCAGGCCCCCTCATGGTCGTGCACGAAGGCGACTATCTCGAGCTGACGCTCATCAATCCCGATACCAACACGCTCGGCCACAACATCGACATGCACGCTGCAACCGGGGGGCTCGGTGGCGGAGAGCTGACGTTGGTCAGCCCCGGCGAGCAAGCCACGCTGCGTTTCAAGGCCACTCGGCCGGGCACGTTCATTTACCATTGTGCGCCCGGTGGCGCGATGATCCCTTGGCACGTCGTGTCCGGTATGAGCGGAGCTGTCATGGTGCTCCCGCGCGACGGCTTGAAGGATGACGCCGGCAAGCCCGTCCACTACGACCGCATCTACTATCTCGGCGAGAGCGACTTCTACATCCCGCGCGACGAGCAGGGAAAGTTCAAGAAATACGACTCGGCTGGCGACAACTACGACGATACCGTGAAGGTGATGCGCGGCCTGATCCCGACGCACGTCGTGTTCAACGGAAAGGCTGGGTCGCTGACCGGCGAAAACGCCATGAAGGCGAAGGTCGGCGAAACGGTGCTGATCGTGCATTCGCAGGCCAACCGCGACACGCGTCCCCATCTGATCGGCGGCCACGGCGACTTCGTCTGGGAACAGGGCAAGTTTGCCAACCCGCCGGCGAAGGATCTCGAGACCTGGTTCATCCGCGGCGGATCTGCGGGCGCCGCGCTGTACACCTTCCGGCAGCCGGGCATCTACGCCTACGTCAACCACAACCTGATCGAAGCCGTCGAGCTCGGCGCGACCGCGCACTTCACGGTCGACGGAAAGTGGGACGACGATCTGATGACGCAGGTCGAAGCTCCCAAGGCCATCGCTTCGTAAGCGGAAAAGCCGATCACTCCGCAACTCGCCCGAACAGTCGGCGAGTTGCATCGGCAGGCGGAGTTTGGCATGTCCTTCGATCCTATATTCACATTTGGAGCCATCGCGGCCGCCGCGCTCATTGGGCTAGGGGTCAGCCATTCGGTAGGTGACGTGTCCTCGCAAGCTCGAGGTTCAACTCCAGTAATTGAGTTGGTAACCTTGGCACCCGGCTCGTTCGACCATCCTCAGCCTGGGGAATTCCTCAAGGACAGCCATCCCGCGCCCGCGCCCATGGCGAGGGAAACCATCTACGCGGCGCTGGAGATCATGAAAGTCCAGGTGACTGCATCGGATTATGACCGTTGCGTTCTGGATGGGGCTTGCAAGTCTGCCGACTCGCGCCTTGTCGGCAACGTTCCGGCAACGGGCATCAGCTTCCTCGATGCACAGGCCTATGCGAATTGGCTGTCGGCGAAGACTGGTGAGGCGTGGCGGCTGCCGACCGATGTGGAATGGGCCTATGCGGCAGGCGAGCGGTTTCGCGCCGACATAGAGGCCGGCGTATCGGACCCCGACGACCCGGCTCAGCGATGGCTTGCGCAGTACCGCAACGAGGCGGCGTTGGGGCGCAAGTCGGATCCTCAGCCACACCCGAGCGGGTCCTTTGGCCTCAACTCAAAGGGGGTCGCGGATATTGCGGGCAACGTGTGGGAGTGGACATCGACATGCTACATCCACGCGACGATGTCCAGCAATGGCACGGGTATCGCCGACTCGATCACCAATTGCGGCGTGCATGTGGTGGAGGGCTTCCACCGCACTTACATGTCGAACTTCATCCGCGACGGGAAGAGCGGCGGTTGCGCGGTAGGCACACCGCCCGACAACCTGGGATTCCGTCTTGTCCGCGACCGCCATGGCTTCCTGGGGGCAACTCTTCACCGCCTAGGCCTGACCTGACTATTTTTTATCTGCCTGCGCGGCTGTCGTGAATGGTTTCATAGACTGCCACTTCATCAGGCTTGAACGGACGCAAAGGGAACAAAAAGCATCCTTCACACCCCGAACAAGGGTTGGAGCCCCTCAATTCGGCGGCTTGGCAAGATTGCGGGGTTCTGGAGCGCGATATCGCGCTACGCGTTCTGCGCCGCTGGGACCAGTCCAAGCGAGGCTATTCCGTTCACGAAAAGGACGCCAAATGTTCTTGGATTAGAGGATGCAAACGCGTTCTGATTGTAAGGGGTTGTCCGGTGATGAGCGGGTTCATTCCATCCGTCATGATGGCACCGCAGATTAACGATGCCGAATACGCTGATCGGATCTGCTCCTAAGAAAGACCTCTTGCCCGGTTTCGGCCGGGCATTTTTTGGCCTTCGGCGAGATGGCGCTTGGGTGACTTGAACTTCCTCCTGTCCTCGAGGCAGACGATATAATCGGCGAACACCGAACGGCTCAGGTTGACGGCGTGCGGCCCAGAAGGAAGGCGGCGACAAGAACCCCCGAAATCGACAATAGCCCGGCTATCGGAAGAGCAGCAGGATCGTATGCGGATCGAGAACGCGTCCCTCCAGGACGTCGCCTTCCCTGAAGTGCCCTCGAAACCACCGGGCGATCCGGGAGTTGCCGCCCACAACGCGAACGGCACCTGTTCGGTTGGCCGTTCTGTTTATTTTCGAGACCACCGTTTCATCGTCGCCGAGCAGCACGCGGACAGGATCGCCGTCCTTTCCAAGGAACTCGCTCGCCTCGATGCCTAGATTCAGGAGACCCTGGTTGTAGTAGGTCGGCCCCAGAACGACCGAAAAAGTTGCCATGGTCGGACCTGCCTTCGGCTCCGGTGGAAAATCGGCGGTCGGCGGTGCGTGTGTCCTGTCGACTTCGGCTTCGTCCGCTTCCTCGCGTTCCGCATCTTCAGAGATCGGCTGACCTCGATCCTTGCCGTTCCACCGCGGATCGAATTGACTGATAAGGCTGTCCTCTAGGCCAGCCGCCAGATTGATCTCGAAATCGGCATATCGAAGGTGAGAGATTGGAGCGAAGGCGAAGATGCGAATCTCGGTGCCTAGGCCGATGGCATCCTTGATGTTGCGGTGGCAACGCTGGTTGGTGGCCTGCCGCTTTCCTGGCCGACAGTACCCGACATATCGTTTTCGAATCGAGCGAGCAGTCTTGCCGATGTACAGAACCTCGATGCCCGACACGAAAGCGTAGAGCGCGTTCTTGGCATCTAGCAGGGCTTCGTTCGCCGCCGCGTTCTCGCCGTCCAACTCATAAACAATGAAGTCGCCGGACGACAGCCATCGACCGATGTCGAGAAAGCCAAGGCTCAGGAGAACCTCCGCGTTCAAATCGGAATGTGCCATGCGCAGGAGCTCCCTTCAGTTTGGTTACGACCTCGCACCGATGAGAGGCTTTACCAGATCGGTTGCGTACTGGACGGCGAGCGGCTCTCCGCAAAGGCGGATGCCCCAGTTCTGTCGGTCGTCCACAAAGAATACGATCTCGATGTCAGGAAGCATCCGCTGATCTTGCGCGGTTGCGAATGCCTGCTCGACACGGTCTCTGTAGGGTCCGATTAGCCGAGGTCGTCGAGTTCGCCGCCCTCCGCTCGGTCGATTACCAGCCTGCCCCAGCGATCCGGAAGCGCGTCCCGAAGGCTAGGGAAAAGCGGGCTGTCGCCGACGTGGACGTATGTCTGGCCGTCAAGGGTCTGCAGCTCGATCGGATCAATCTCGACCGCATTCCGGCGCTGGAGATAGCTTCGGCCGTACGCCAGGCGGCCAGAAGGGCCTGCACGCGACCGCCTGATCTCGAACCGCGCGGCGACGATCTCCTCCTTCTCTCCGGGGAGGGTGATGTAGACAAAGCACTCTTGTAGATTCTTAGAAGTCATTGTCCATCGCTCCGGATCCCTGACGCGCCCGCTGCCTGGCGGACTGCCCTTCGAGCGCGATCCCGTGCCTGTCGGCCTCGGGATCGGCTACATCGGCAAGGCCTTTGAGAAGGCCATAGATCGCCAGCGCGGCCGCATAGGTCCCGATCGTCACAGTCGAACTCCCCTTTTCAGCGGAGGAAAGAGTCTCCCGATGCACGCCGATGCGCCTTGCGACATCCTCAAGGGTCATGTTCCTACGAAGCCGCGCCGTGCGGATATTCTGTCCGAGAGCGCGCAACGCTTCTTCGGCATCATATGAAAGAACTGACGGTCCGGTCCGGCGGGCCATAGGCACCTCAAAATGTCGAATAGAACCGACGTTATAGATGTTAACGTCGATTAGAGCCGACATTGGGCGCACAGTCAAGCTTCTGCGCCATGAGACCTGCATGGATGTCGATTATAATCGACGCAACTCTTCATAATGAAGATTATAACCGACATCAGGAGTATGGCAGAGATCGGGAGCCGCTGGCCGCCGCCTTACGTCCTACAGTCTGATCGGGCGTGCGTAAATTCAGCTTTGATCGAATGCTTGCCTCAGACGCCATTTGTCAATGATTGCGCCTTATTGCGATCGGGGCGCGTTGATTTCGCTTCGATTTTTGACGTTGTGTTGCGTCTGTGTCGCGCTCAATGACGAAGAATCGACCAAATAAGGAAGCCGAAGAGCACGATGCAGAAGACGACAACGCAGGCGACGACCCCGCGATGCAAGGAGGCCGTGAGACCATGTTTTTCGTGGAAACCTAGCGGGTCGGCACGGAAATCCGCTTCCATCTGGCGTTTGATCTTTTTCTGCAACTCCTTGTCAGACATTTTTGGAACAGGTTTTACAGTAGCCTTCGGCCGGAATGGTTGAACCGAAGCATGATTGCCCCTCCTCAAGCAAGAGCAACCAAGCACTGTCGAGCGCTTCGTGTCCAGCGCCTCCGCTTCCGGTAGGGCGGCCAGGCCTTTAGGCCAACGTAATAGGCGAGCCCGACGGGATGTGCCGCAGATGTCCACGCGGCGAACGGGGCGGATGTCTGTAG
>NZ_RZTO01000413.1:0-5479 GCF_003997225.1 Mesorhizobium sp. M2C.T.Ca.TU.002.02.1.1 | reverse complement strand
AACCGGAGCGGAGCGTACTTCAAGTACGTGAGCACCGGAAGCGCAGGAAGCCGCCATTCGCAGGCCGGCATCACCTGAATATCAACAGACCTTGGACCCAGATATCGCCACAAATCCGGTTCTTGATGCGGATTGCTGTGGGGGTTGAATGGCGATCCGATTTCTTTTCCGGCCGGTCGGCCTTGCTTTGGCGCTTGCCGCGCCGACGCCCTCATTGGCGGCGCCGACCTGCTTGGCCAACGGCAAGTCCTTCACTGTCGGCCAGACGGCGTGCCTGACTGTTGCCGGCGAAAGCCACCTCGCCCGCTGCGACATGGTTCTCAACAACACGTCCTGGACGAAGATCAACGATGAATGTCCGGGAGAGGCGCCAAGGCCGCACCCGACATCGATCTCGACCCCGCCGCCCGGCCCGGCGCCGACGGAGCCGACCGAGAACTGAGGCTCCGCTGATCTCCCATCGAGGCTACGCTATGCACAGATCTTCTGTGGCTGGCGCGACTGATCAGGCCGAGGCTTGATTGCCACGTGGTTCCCCAATCCATCGCTGCTTCGCGGCTCAACCTTTCCCCTCCCCCCGGAGGGAAAGGAGGGGAGCCTTGCTGGACGAGCGTTGACGGCAAAAGGCTTGGCGCGTTTCCTCTACCCCGTCGATCGGGGGAGAGGTGGCTCGGCGAAGCCGAGACGGAGTGGGGGTCGACCAGCGCACCGTTGGACAATGCATGCGCCGAGCTGCCATGCATGCTATCGCCAAAGGCCAGCCGCTTGGAAATCCGGCGCTTACTGGTCGCCGTTGTTGCCCTTGGTCAGGATATCGTCGGCGAGCGAGATCGCGGTCCGGCGATCGGCCTCGCCGGCCGCGGCGAAAGCCTCTTCCTGCATACTGCGGATCCAGGGCTGGTCGGCCGCCGGAGCCCGCTCGAGCGCGGCCGTCATCATCGCCAGGCCGCGCACGATCTTGCCGCTCTGGAACAAGAGATTGCCGAGCGTCGCCTGCGCGCCGGCATGGCCCTTCTCGGCCGCCAGCTGCAGCCAGCGGCCGGCCTGCTTGACGCTGGCCTTCACGCCGCCCTCGCCCTTGAGGAACATACGGCCGATCTCGAACTGCGCGTTCGGGTTGCGGTAGTTGGCGGCGGCGCGCATGTAATATTCCTGCGCAGCGACGTCGTTCTCCTCGACCGGCGTGCCGGGAATGCCCTTGCGCAGATAGTCGCCGAGCGCCACCAGCGCGTCCGACACATAGCTTTCTTCCGGCGAGCCGGGCTCGACATCCTGATCGACGATTTCCGAGAAGAACTTGAAGGCGGCGTAGTCGTCGCGCGTCACGCCGTCGCCTTCGGCATACATGCGCGCGAGCTTCCACGTGGCACCGATCTGACCGTTTTCGGCGGCGTATTTATAGGCCTCGACCGCCTGGTCCTTGTGGCCGTTCTTGTAGGCGGAGAAACCGAACTGGAACACGGCCCACGGGCTCGACTGCGGCTTCACGCCGGTCTTGTCGTCGAACACCTTGTCGTCGAAGGCCATGGCCTGCCCGACGGCTGCCAAGGTCGCAAGCGCGACCAGTGCCGAAAAGACAGATGACCTCAACACCTCAGATGTCCGCATAGCAGCGCGTTTCTTCTGCGGCACCCGGATGGGTCACCGCGCCATCGCGGGCCGACCCTACCGTCTGCGCGTATTTCCAGATCGCGCCGGACCGGTAGTCGGTTCTGCGCGCCTTCCAATTCTTTGCCCGGGCCGCCAGCTCGGCGTCCGACAGGGCCACTTCGATGGTGCCTTTCAGGGCGTCGATCGAGATCACGTCGCCATCCTTGACGAGCCCGATCGGTCCGCCGACCGCCGCCTCCGGCCCGACATGGCCGATGCAGAAGCCGCGCGTGGCGCCGGAGAAGCGGCCGTCGGTGATCAGCGCCACCTTGCCGCCCATGCCCTGGCCGTAGAGCGCGGCCGTCGTCGACAGCATCTCGCGCATGCCCGGACCGCCGCGCGGCCCCTCGTAGCGGATGACGAGAACCTCGCCTTCCCGGTAGTCGCGCCGCGTGACCGCTTCGAAGCACTCCTCTTCCGAATCGAAGCAGCGCGCCGGTCCTGAGAATTTCAGTTCCGACATGCCCGCGACCTTCACGATCGCACCTTCGGGAGCAAGGTTGCCCTTCAAGCCCACAACGCCGCCTGTCTTGGTGATTGGCCGATTGGCGGGACGCACAACATCCTGGCTCTCATTCCAGGAAACGTGCTCCATATTTTCGGCCAAAGTACGGCCAGTGACCGTCATGCAGTCGCCATGCAGATAGCCATGGTCGAGCAGCGTCTTCATCAAGAGCGGAATGCCGCCTGCCTCGAACATGTCCTTGGCGACATATTTGCCGCCCGGCTTGAGGTCGGCGATATAGGGTGTCTTCTCGAAGATCGCCGCCACGTCGAACAGATCGAACTTGATGCCGGCCTCATGCGCGATCGCCGGCAGATGCAGCGCCGCGTTGGTCGAGCCGCCGGTGGCCGACACGACGGTGGCAGCATTCTCCAGCGCCTTGCGCGTGACGATGTCGCGCGGCCGGATGTTTTTGGCGACCAGTTCCATGACCTTTTCGCCCGAGGCGAAATTGAAGCGGTCGCGCATCTCGTAGGGCGCCGGCGCGCCGCAGGAATAGGGTAGCGCCAGGCCGATCGCCTCGGCGACGGTGGCCATGGTGTTGGCGGTGAACTGGGCGCCGCAGGAACCCGCCGAAGGACAGGCCGCCTGCTCGATCTCGAGCAGTTCGGCGTCACTGATCGTGCCGACCGAATGCTGGCCGACCGCCTCGAACACGTCCTGCACCGTGATCTGCCGGCCGCGATAGCTGCCGGGCAGGATCGAGCCGCCATAGATGAAGATCGACGGCACGTTGAGCCGCACCATCGCCATCATCATGCCGGGTAGCGACTTGTCGCAGCCGGCAAGGCCGACCAGGGCATCGTAGCAATGGCCGCGCATGGTGAGCTCGACCGAATCGGCGATCACCTCGCGCGAAACCAGCGACGACTTCATGCCTTGGTGGCCCATGGCGATGCCGTCGGTGACGGTGATGGTGCAGAACTCGCGCGGCGTGCCGTTGGCGGCCGCAACGCCCTTCTTCACCACTTGCGCCTGGCGCATCAGCGAGATGTTGCAGGGCGCGGCTTCATTCCAGCAGCTGGCGACGCCGACCAAAGGCTGCGCGATCTCGGCCGCCGACAGGCCCATGGCATAGAGGTAGGAACGATGCGGCGCCCGCGCCGGACCTTCGGTCACGTAGCGGCTGGGCAGCTTGGCCTTGGAGATTACCCTGGCGTCCATCATCGTCCTTGCCGCACACCCCGCGGCCGGTCCCATCGCCGGGCCAACCTGGCACGCATCCCGAGACATAACTCGGGTGCTCCGGGTTTATGGCGGGAAATGGGCAGTTCCCTCGGCAAGCCTTTTAGCGCGGGGGTTGTTCATAAACTGTTGCCAAAACGTCACAATCGTTTCGGGCGCCGGTTACGCGGCGAATCTGCAACAGCGGGCGGAACGGTGAAGCCAAAACAACAGTCACACAACGAAAAAGGCCGAGCGATGCCCGGCCTTTTTGTTGAATTCTCAGAAACTTAGAACTTGATCTTGACGCCGCCAGAAATCGCCGTGATCAGATCGTTGCCGACGTCGTAGGTGGCATCCGTACCAGCTGTATATCCATTCGCGTCAGTAAGCGTTCCGGAATGGCCGCTCGTCATGACGCCGATGGCGCCCGCCAAGCGAAGCTCAATATTTGGCCGGGGCGTGTAGGCAACACCGCCGCCGAGCGTCCAGGTGTCGGTTTGGACGCCATAACCGTGCGAAGTACCGCGATCCCAACTAAGCTGGCCGGCAGCACTCCATTGATCATTGAACTTGTGACCTACGCCGCCGGAAACCGTCCAGCCGTCACGATACATCAGGTCAAGAGAGGTAAGCCGGACCGGCTTGGGGGAAACCGTTGTACACTCAGCCAAACCTCTGGTCTGCTCGGAACAGATCGGAACACTTTGGAGAGTGCTCCAGTTAACCCATTTGATCGAACCAAAGGCGAGCCATCCGGGAGCGATACCGGACTGCAATTTCAATTCGACCGAGTCAGGCATATATTGCGTGGAGCCATAGATAGGCGTGGACGCGGTCCCTCCCAAGCCGTCCGGCAAAGTCAGAGTTCCAGAGATGTTATCGAGTTTGACTTGAGAATTGTAGACCAAGCTGGCCCGGAGCGCGATCTCAGGGATTTCGTAGGCAACGCCGGCGCGCCAGCCCCAACCGCTTGCCTCGAGGTCGACGCGGCCCATCGGCGACGGTCCAACTGGATTGAAACCTACCAAGCTCTCCTTGAAGCCTGAAATGTCCTGATAGAACACGCCGCCAATAAAACGGAGCTGGCCCTTACCGGCATCGAACTTGTAGGAGCAGGTACCGGCGTAGTTATTGCTCTTGATATCCGTTTCAACGTTCGAAAACGCGCCATTCCACGACGCGCCAGGGGCGGTATGGGCACCCCACGGCTGCGAATAGTCGACCATGCAATCGACGCCCTGCACGACCTGAGCCTTCACGCCGATGCGCGGCACCCAATAAGGCTCAGCTCCGTCGGCAGTAGAACTGAGAAAATTGAAGCCCAACGGCCCCGTTGCATTCTTGTACTTGCGATCCGGCATCACATAGGTCGCTTCCGCCTCCGTCGCGACCGGCGCCGGATCGAAAAGCAGATCGATGTCGTAGCCGCCGCGCTCCAGGCCGCCGGCATGCGCGGGATGCATCGCGGCGCCGATCAACGCGATCGAAAAGCAGCCTGCCCCCGCCAGAGCTTTGAGCCGCAAGATGTTCATGGAAATCCCTCCCCGAAATACAAGTGGCTCAAGCTAGAACCAATTCGGGTTAATGACGCAACAACGATTTCAAGAGCTGTACATGTACATCTTGACAGCGCGTATTCTTGCCATGGTGACTGGCGCCACAATTGGCCCCGAAATCGCACCGACAGACGTCTGACAGTTAAAAAAATCCGCAAAAACCACCCAAAACAGACCAAAAACAGCCTTTTTTGGGTATAGCGGCCCCCATTGTTACATTATGGCAACAATGGGGCGCAAACTTTCCGTTTACGTCAAAATTAACGTAGCGGCACGGCCATTTTCGAGGCAGCTAACGTACCGGAAAGCGCCTCTCCCGATGCCGAATCTTGGCCGCTCAGCCGGCGTCGCGGACCCTGGTGAGAGCGACCGAAAGCTTCTCCTGCGCCTCGCGATATTCGGCGAGTTTCTCACGCTCGGCCTCGACCACCTCTTCCGGCGCATTGGCGACGAACTTTTCGTTCGACAGCTTCTTGTGCAGGCGCGCGATCTCCTCGGTGACCTTGGCCAGTTCCTTTTGCAGCCGCGCGGCCTCGGCCTGGAGGTCGATCAGGCTGCCGAGCGGCAGGCTCACCGTCGCCTCGTTGAGCACGATCTGGGC
>NZ_RZTO01000412.1:0-5483 GCF_003997225.1 Mesorhizobium sp. M2C.T.Ca.TU.002.02.1.1 | reverse complement strand
CTTCAGGGCATGGGGCAACTCGAGCTCTTTCTGGCGGCGTTCGGCGCCATGCCGCTGGTGCGCGGACATTTCGCCGTGGACGGCCAGAAGGTAGCGATCGGCAGCCCGAAGGATGCCGTCTCCGCGAAAATCGGCGTCAGCCTCGTCCCGGAAGAGCGTAAGACCGAGGGGCTGTTTTTGCGGCTCAGCGGCAAGCACAACGCCACCGTGCCGATCATAGATCGGTTCACCCGCTTCGGGCTGATCGATAAGGATGCCGAGGACCGCGCGGTGTCGGACGCATTCCAGCGGGTGGAAGTCGACCGCCGTGCCCTCTGGTCGCGCGCCGATGCCTTCTCGGGAGGGAACCAGCAGAAGATCGCCATCGCCAAATGGCTCCTCACCGAGAGCCATGTCCTGATGGTCTACGATCCGACGCGCGGCATCGACGTCGGAACCAAGAACGAACTTTATCGATTGTTGCGCGCCTATGCCGAGGCAGGCGGCGCAGTGCTTTTCTACTCGACCGAGATTCCGGAACTCGTCCATCTCGCCGACCGTGTCCTGGTGTTCTATGCCGGCGCGATCGCATCGGAACTATCCGGTCCGGACCTCACCGAAGAAAACATCCTCGGAGCAGCCCTGAACTCCGACAGCACGGCGACGGCGGCATGAGCGTGGCGACTTCCGAGAGACTGCAAACGCGGGCCGCCAGCGCGGGAGCAATGCGGATCGGCCGCCATCGCGGGCTCATCACGGCGTTCGTCGCCTTCGTTGCGCTTTTCGCCGTCGTCGCGAACCTCAGCGCGGTACCCCTCGGCTACTACGACATCTCCCAGATGACGACGAGCGGGGCGACCCTGGCTATCGCCGCGATGGGGCAGACCCTTGTCATCCTGTCCGGGGGGTTCGACCTGTCGGCGGCCGCCGTGATCTCTCTGGTCAACGTCACGTTGGCGTCATTGCCGGCTGACGGATCGCTGTCGCCCTGGACGCTGGGCGCGATCGGCGTCGGCATCGGCCTGCTGGTAGGCGCCTTCAATGGGTTCTTCATCGCTTTCCTTCGCCTGCAGTCGATCGTAGTCACGCTGTCCACGATGTTCATCCTGCAGGGGGTCACCCTCATCGTCATGGACAAGCCGGGGGGCATGATTGAGCCCCGCCTGTCCGAGATACTTATCGGCGACCTCATCCCCGACTGGGTTCCCATGTCGGCCGCTCTCATCTTCGTCCTCCTGATGTTCTGGTACTGGCTGAAGCGGACCAAGCTCGGCCTCGCCATCTACGCCGTCGGTGGCGATACGGAGAGCGCCCGATCGGCAGGCATCTCGACGCGGCTGGTGCAATTCGCCGTCTATGTCATCGCAGGCGGGTTCTACGGCATGGCGGGCGTGTTCATCAGCGCCCAGACGGGTGCCGGCGATCCGCTGGTCGGCAATCCGATGCTGCTGCAGATGTTCGCGGCGGTGGTCGTGGGCGGAACCCTGCTCGGCGGGGGGCGGGGCGGGCTCACGGGCTCCGTGCTCGGCGCCTATGTGCTGATGATCATCGTCAACATCCTGCTCGTTCTGAATGTGTCGGCCTATTATTCGACCATTGCCGAGAGCACGATCCTGCTTCTGGCGGTTCTGAGCGCGTCCGCACACCGCAGGTCCGTGCTGGCCCGGAACATCCGGCAAGCGTTGGGACGGTTCGCCTCCTGGCAGCAGGGCATATTGCCATCGCAACTATCGCTGTCGCCACGCAAGCTGTCGCTGGCGGAGATTCGCGGGGAAACGTCATCGGCCAAGAGCGAAAGCGCGATGGCGCCTTTTAGAACGCGGCACGCCGAGGTCATCCACTATGCCCTGCCGGCCTACGTCTGCTTCGTCGGCGTGCTGATCGTGACGCAATACATGCTCGGCAACACGCTCTTGAACTTCAACTATTACAATTCGCTGATCGTCCTCTCCTCGTTCCTGGCGATCCTCGCGCTCGGCCAGGGCACGGTGATCCTCACCGGCGGCCTTGACCTGTCCATCCCGTGGACGATCGGCCTGTGCGGGATCGTGCTGGCCGGCCTTGTGAGCGGATCCGACGCGGCGCTCCTTTATGCGGTACCGATCGTGCTCGCCGTCGGACTGTTGATCGGATTCCTCAACGGCTTCGGCATCGTCGTCCTCGGCCTGTCGCCGATCGTCATGACGCTCGCCGTCAACGGCCTGCTGCAGGGTGCGGCTCTGCTCTATTCGGGCGGTACGCCGGACGGGTTCTCCTCGCCCATGCTCCGCTCCTTCATGACCACGCGCATCTTCGGCATTACCCCGGTGGTCCCGTTCGTGCTGCTTTTCGCCGTCGGGGCAGTGATGTTGCTCGGACGGACGGCTTTCGGCCGGCGCGTCTACGCGATCGGAAACAGCGAGCGGGCAGCCGAACTCTCGGCCGTCCCCGTCAAGCGGACAACGATCGCCGTCTACATGCTTTCCGGGCTGTGCTCCGCGATGGTCGGCATTCTGCTGACCGGCTTTTCCGGCCAGGCCAGCCTTGGCATGGGCGACGAATATTTGTTGCCGTCGATCGCGGTGGTGGTCGTCGGAGGGGCGCTGATCACCGGCGGCCGCGGTTCCTACATCGGCATGCTCGGTGGCGTCATCCTGCTGACCGCCCTGCAGATGCTGCTCGCCGGCACGACCATTCCGACATCCGCGCGCTCCATTCTTTACGGCATGGTCATTTTGGGCGCCATCATCGCGCTCAGGGACCGGCGCGCCTGACCCGCCGACCGACAGTTTGAGGAACCACTGCCAGAGGAATTGACATGCCCCGTGTAGCGATCATCGGAACCGGCTTCATCGGCCGCGCTTGGGCTATCACCTTCGCGCGCGCGGGACACGAGGTGGTCCTGTGGGATGCGGCGGCGGATGCTCCTGCCATCGCCCGCGACTACATTGCCGGCCTGTTGCCTGATCTCGCGGCCAACGGACTGCTGAACGACGGTCCGGAGAAGGTCCTGGATCGGATCTCCATCAGTCCCAAGATGGACGAGGCGCTCGAAGGCGTCGTGCACGTGCAGGAGAACGCGCCCGAAAAGCTGGAGTTGAAGAAGACCGTGTTCTCGATGCTGGACGAGAAGGCACCACGCGACGCGGTGCTCGCCAGTTCGACCTCGGCGCTGCTTCCTTCCGTCTTCACGGCGCATCTGGCCGGCCGCGAGCGCTGCCTGGTCGCCCATCCCATCAACCCGCCCTACCTGGTTCCGGCCGCCGAACTCGTACCGGCGCCATGGACGTCCGCTGAGGTCATGGAGCGCGCGGCGGCCTTTTTCCGTGCCTCCGGTCAGGCGCCGCTCGTGATGAAACGCGAAATCGACGGCTTCATCATGAACCGCCTCCAGGGTGCGCTGCTGGAGGAGGCCTTCCGCCTTGTGGACGAAGGCTATGCCTCGGTCGAGGACATAGACATCGGCATCCGCGACGGCCTGGCCCTGCGCTGGTCCTTCATGGGGCCGTTCGAAACCATCGACCTGAACGCGCCCGGTGGAGTGCGCGACTATGTCGTCCGCTACGAGAGCCTCTACGAGAATCTCTGGCCCAGCACGCAGCACCGCGCCAGCTGGGGCGGCCCCGTCCTCGACAGGGTCGAAAGGGACAGGCGGTCGAAGCTGCCCGCCGAAAAGCTCGTCGAGCGACAGGAATGGCGCGACCGCCGCTTGATGGCGCTCATCGCCCACAAGCGCGACGCGGCCAAGAAGATCGGCTCCTGAATCCAACCACCCAGCATTCGAGGCTCAAGCTCATGTCCAAAGCTGCCACCGGCAAAGTCGTCATCACCTGCGCCGTGACAGGCGCCATCCACACACCGTCCATGTCGGAATACCTGCCGATCACGCCGCAGCAGATCATCGATGATGCCCTGGGGGCGGCCGAGGCGGGTGCCGCAATCCTGCATCTGCACGCCCGCAATCCCGAGAACGGCAAGCCGGATCAGACCCCGGAAGCCTTCATGAAGTTCCTGCCGCAGATCAAGCAGGCGACCAACGCGGCCATAAACATCACCACGGGCGGCAGCCCCTACATGAAGGTGGAGGAACGCGTCCTTCCCGCCCAAATGCTCAAGCCGGAAGTCGCATCGCTTAATATGGGATCGATCAACTTCGGCCTCTTCCACTTGCTCGAAAAGTACAAGGACTTCAAATTCGACTGGGAGAAGCCGCATCTCGAAGCCACAAAGGATCTCGTGTTCCGCAACTCCTTCAAGGACATCGAGTTCATCCTGAAGACATGCTACGCAAACAACACGCGCTTCGAATTCGAGTGCTACGACATCGCTCATCTCTATAATTTGAAGCATTTCGCCGATCGTGGACTGGTCAAGCCGCCGTTCTTTGTCCAATCGGTGTTCGGCATCCTGGGCGGCATCGGCACGCATCCGGAAGATGTGCAGCACATGAAGCGGACCGCCGACCGGCTGTTCGGATCAGACTACCGCTGGTCGGTTCTGGGGGCCGGCGCCAGCCAGCTCAGGATTGCGGCCCAGGCGGCCGCGCTCGGCGGCAACGTGCGCGTTGGTCTGGAGGACTCGCTGTGGGCCGGCAAGGGCAAGCTCGCCAAGTCCAGCGCCGACCAGGTGCGCCTGGTGCGCAAGATCATCGAAGGCCTTGGGCTCGAGGTGGCGACGCCTGACGATGCGCGGGAAATCCTGTCGCTGAAGGGCGGCGCCAGCGTCAATTTCTGACGCCGCGGCCGTCCCGTAACGAACGCTGCCGCCCACCGGACGTGGCTTCTCACGGTGATGCTGGAGGCGGACATCAGCCTGCGCCGGAAATGGGCGCGAACAAATCGAACAGGAGAACAACATGCTCAAGCAAGTCAGGCGGATCGTCACGGCAAACGACGCGAACGGCAAGTCGGAGGTTCTTCTCGATGGAATTGCCGACCATACGATCACGGTGCTCACCGAACTGTGGCAGACGCCGGCCGGCAAACACGATCACAACTCTCCAGAGGATCTCGCCAGACGATCGCATGGCATCGAGCCGCCGCCCGGGGGAACCATCTTCCGCTTCTTTCAGATCGCGCCGGAATCCGGCTCCGCCCATTTGTCCCGGGAAGAACGCCAGCAGGCGGCCCACGATTGGTTCGCTGCCATGGGATCGGCGCACCTCCAGCCGGATACCTCCCGGCATGAAACGATGCACCGCTCACCGACCACGGACTATATCGTGCTGCTATCCGGCCAGATCACGCTCGTGCTGGACAAGGAAGAGCGCGACCTCAAGCCGTTCGACGTGGTGATCCAGCGCGGCACCAACCATGCCTGGGTCAACCGTGGCACCGAGGACGCGCTTCTTATGTCGGTGCTGGTCGACGCCGAGCACGAAGTCTAAGCCGAACGTCGAAGTTTGCCTTCGTGGAACTGTACCAAGGCCACTTTCGCCGTCTCGGGGAGTTCCTGTTCCGGCTGGTCGCTGCGGCGCTGGCGGGGCGCGAATCTGCGATCGGGATCGGCCTCGGCCTTCTTCGGAG
>NZ_RZTO01000411.1:0-5487 GCF_003997225.1 Mesorhizobium sp. M2C.T.Ca.TU.002.02.1.1 | reverse complement strand
TGGCGATCCTGCCGCGAGCAATAACAGCGCTATCGCGCCGCCGATGACGCTCCTGCCCTTCATCCGCCGGCCGTCATCAGGATTTCGATGCGCCGGTTCGCGGCCGCCATCGGATCGGAGGCGATCTTGGGCTGCCGGTCGGCGAAGCCCGCGACCTCGGTGATGCGGCTTTCGTCGACGCCACCGCGCACCAGCATGTAATAGGCCGAATGGGCGCGCGCGGTGGACAGCCGCCAGTTGTCGTAGGTGTCGCTGCGGAACGGTCGCGCGTCGGTGTGGCCGCTGATGGTGATGGTGCCCTTCTTCTGGTTGACGATGCGGCCGATCTTTTCCATCGCCAGCACCAGCTCACGGCGCGGCATGGCCGAGCCGATCTCGAACATGCCGAAATCGAGCTGGTCGGTGATCGAAATGACGACGCCCTTGTCGGTGGCCTCGACCGAGACGCCGTCGGCGAGCTTTTCGCCGGGCAGGAATGCCTTGGCGAGTTCCTTCTTGATGTCCGCCGCTTCCTGGAGGGCGGCTTTGCTCGGCGTCTTGTCGCCCTTGTCGGCGGCCTGCTCTTGTTCGGCCTTTTCCGCCTCCGCCGCCTCGGCTTTAGCGTCGCCGGCCGCGGCCTCGCGCTTGTCGGTCTCGGCTTTCCCGCCCTGCGCCTTCTCGGCCTTGCTGCCTTCACTCGATGGCTTCTCGGACTCGCCCCGCGCGGCTTTTTCCGGGGTTGCCAGCGGTTCGAGCGGCGCGGCCGTGAGCGGAGGTGCAGCCGGAACGGCCTTCACCTTCGGCACAGCGACGGTGGCGACCTTCTCGCCGGGCTTGGCCGGATCCCCGTCGATCCTGGCGCGCTCGGCGGTGGCCTCGGCGCCAGGCGCCGCCACCTGCTGCGACCAGAAATCCGGCTCGAATGGATCGCGATAGGATTCGCCGCCGGAGGCGCCGGTCGCCGGACCGGACGCCTGGGCGCCGCCTTCGCCCTTGGCGCTGACATTCTGCATCACGCCCGTATCGGCGGCGATCTCGGCCAGCACGGCGTAGGGATCGGCAAACAGCTTCTCATCGGAGAGCTGGGCATCCTGCGCCCCGTCCTTGGTCTGCCGGCGTTCGGAGGAGCCGGCGCCGCCCTTGCCGTCATCGCCCGCCTTGGTCGCGCCCTGCTGCGGGTTGTCCGCCGTCAGCCCGACCTTGCTCGGGCCGTCACCCAGATCTTCCAGGCCCTTGCGGCTGGAGTTGCGGTCGATCAGCTCGACCGGATTGAAATAGCTGGCGACGGCTGCCTTGGTCTGCTCGTTGGCGGCGTTGATCAGCCACATGACGAGAAAGAAGCACATCATTGCCGTCATGAAGTCGGCGAAAGCGATCTTCCACACGCCACCATGGTGATCGTCGTCGTGACCGTCGTGATTGCGCTTGACGATGATGATCTCGTGCCGGGGGTCGGCATGCTCGACGGTGCTCATGACAGGACCTCCGACAACGACGCCGACCACTCGGCGATACGCGTCTCGAACACCGTTTCGTCAATGGTGACCGTCAAGTCGAAGCCCGGCGCTTCGGTGAAGTCGAGATTGGCGGCGCGGGACCCGAGCGACGCCTTCAGCGGCTCGAACAGCGAGAGCGGTCCCCGGACACCGATACGCACGGCCTCGCTGTCGGCGACCGCGGTGACGATGGCGTGCGAAAGCGCCTGCAGCGAACGTTGCTGAAGGTCGTCGCTGAGAAGGCCGCCGACGATGCGGGCGACGGTCGCGCCGGCAAGCTCGGCAACGCGCCGCTCCATGGCTTCGATCCGCTTGGCGACCGCGGCGCCAAGATCGCCGCCGAAGCTTTCAAGGAAAGCTTTGGCCGCATCGTCACTGGCCTGGCGCTCGGCGTCCAGCGCAGCCTGGTGGGAGAGCGCAGGGCGGGCCTCGAGCGCTGCCTCCGCGTCGGCAACCGCCTCGGCGATCAGCGCGCCGATATCGGCCTGCGGCGACGGCGCGGCCGGCATGTGTTGGACGTCACCGCGATCTTTCGGCACCTGGCTGGCTGCCGAGGTCCGCGACCCGAAATCGGGCAGGAGATCGAAGAGGGCTGCCGAGGCCATGGCCTAACCCACGGCTTCCGGGGCGGCCGCCCATTTGCGCAGGATCTGCGCGGTGCGCTCCTCGTTGAGATCGACCATGCGGGCTAGCCGCTCCTGCGGCGCCGGCCGGATCTTCTGGCGCAGATCATCGAGCGGCGTTGCGCCGGCGCGCGCGCCAGGCAGGGTGCCGGCCGGGGTCTCGGCGGTGATCGCGGCGACGGGCGCATCGGGCGTCGGCAAGGAACGCTGCACGTCGTCGAAGCTCGGGCCGGCAATGGCCGCGGGCTTCGCCGACGCCGTCAGCGCCGCGGCCATCGGCTTCAGGCCGAAGAAGGCCACCAGGAAGACGACGACGATGAAGGCGCCGGCATTGATCAGCGTGCCGGTATAGGTGCCGATCGAGGCAAGGATGCCAGGCTGGTCGATCGGCTCGCCGTCGAGGCCGTTGATGAACTCGACCGCCGACACGTCGATGACGTCGCCGCGCTTGTCGTCGAAACCGGTCGCCGAGGCGACCATCTTCTGGATATCGGCGACGCGCTTGGCGATCTGCTCCGGGGTGGCGTCCTTGCCGAGGATTGTCTTCAGCCGATCCTGGTTGACGACGACCGCGATCGACATCTTGTTGACCGTGTAGCCGTTCGAAACGGTCGCGATCTTCTTCGAGTTGATCTCGTAGTTGGTGATCTCTTCCTTGCGGTCGTTCTGCGAGGAGGATTGCGGTCCCTCGGTGGTGGTGGTCTGCGTCTCGGGCAGGTTCTGCTCGACGCTGGTCGGGGTCGAGGCCTGCTTCTGGTTGCTGGCCTCGTTGGTCTTGACCGATTGCACCGAACGCTCGACGCGCGAGTTCGGATCGAAGATCGTCTCCTCGGTCTGACGGGTGTCGGTGTTGACGTCGGCCTTGACGCTGGCGCGGAAATTGTCCGGGCCGAGATAAGGAGTCAGTGCCCGGCGGATGTTGTCGCCGATCTGCGTTTCGACCGTCTGCTCGATGCCGAGCGTGCGGGCAGCGCTCGTGTTGGACGGGTCGTCGCCGGCGGCCAAAAGGTTGCCGTTGGAATCGAGCACCGTGACCTTGTCGGCCGAGAGGCCCGGAACAGCCGCGGCAACGAGGTGGCGGATCGACATGGCGCTCTTTTCGGCATCGTTGCCGGCATAGCGGATGACCACCGAGGCGGAGGGCTGCTGCTCGTCGCGGCGGAAATTGGCGCGCTCGGACATGACGATGTGGACGCGCGCCGCCTTGACGCCCGAGATCGACTGGATGGTGCGCGCGATCTCGCCTTCCAGCGCGCGCACGCGGGTGATCTGCTGCATGAAGGAGGTGAGGCCGAGCGAGCCGACATTGTCGAACAGCTCGTAACCGGCATTGGCGCTGGTCGGCAGGCCTTTCTCGGCAAGCAGCATGCGCGCCTGCGCGGTGGTGCCGGCCGGCACCAGCACGGAGGTACCGTCGGAGCCGACATCGAAGCCGATGCCGGCGTCGGCCAGCACCAGGCCGATCTGGTTGACGTCGGAACGCTCGAGGCCGACATAGAGCGTCTCATAGGCCGGACGGTTGAGATAGACGGACGCGATGCCGATGACGGCCATGACCAGGGCCGCGATGCCGCCCATGAGCGCCAGACGTTTCACGCCGAAGCTCTTCAAATTCGCGATGATGCCCTGGATCTGTTCCGGCACGATTCAACCGCTCCCAGCATGACTGTCCGCCGGAAGACTAGACCGCGAAGCTTGTGCGAGGATGATAGGACGTGCCGCCAAAGAGCCAGCAAGATGCTGAACGCGCACCTTCCTTCCAGGCAACGAAAAAAGGCCGCGTTTCAGACGCGGCCTTTTCGTCGGTCGATGGTGATCAGGCGGCTTAGCCGTTCTTGAACAGCTGCAGGATCGACTGCGAGGAGCTGTTGGCGATCGACAGGGACTGGATGCCGAGCTGCTGCTGGACCTGGAGCGCCTGGAGGCGGGTCGATTCCTTGTTCATGTCGGCATCGACGAGCTGGCCGACGCCGCGGTCGATGGAGTCCATCAGGCTCTGCGTGAAGGTCTTTTGCAGGTCGATCGAGCTTTTGGCGGCGCCGAGCACGGTGGCGGCGTCGGTAAGCTGGCTCATGACGTTGTCGATCTTGGTGACCATCTGCGTGATGATGTCGTCGGTCACGCCCGTCGCCGTGATGTCGAGATTGAAGGCGGAGACGTTGTCGATCTTGACGGGCGTACCCGTCACCGCGCCTTGGCCGGCGGTGTTGGCGGCGATGTCGGTGCTGCCGGCGGCGATCGAGGCCGCGTAGGCGGCGTCATATGCCGACTGGTCCGTGGCGGTGGAATAGATCGAGGTCTTGCGATCGAGGATGCCCTGGTTCTTGACGGCGGTGGAGAGGCCGGAATCGAACAGCTTGGTGCTCTCGACATCGATGTCGATGGTGCCGAGCGAGATGGCGCCGGACGAGGAGCGATTGAACGAGGAGACGATCTTGGCGTCGGGCTGGACGCCATCATTGGGGGCCGACACTTGCGTGGACGTGACCGAAAGATAATTCGAACCGGAGAAGGTGGCGGCGTCGGCGAAGGATTTCATCTGCGCCTGCAGCGCGGTGATTTCGGTCTGTGTCTTGGCCTTGTTGGCATCCGACTGGCCCACGGCCGAGAGAAGCTTGGTCTTGATCTGGCCGATGGTCGAAAGGACATTGTTCATGCCGGTATAGGCGGTGTCGACCTTCGAGGCGCCGAGGCCGAGCGCGTCCTGCACGGTCGACAGCGCCGAGTTGTCGGAGCGCATCGTAGTGGCGATCGACCAGTAGGCAGCGTTGTCGGAGGCTTCGGAAACCCGGTAGCCGGTCGATATCCGGGCCTGTGTCTGCTCGAGCGATTTGTTGGTGGCGTTGAGGCTTTGAAGTGCAGTCAACGCCGCAGCGTTCGTCATGATGCTCGCCAAGAAACTCGCTCCTTCTCAAAAGCCGGCATGCCATACAGGCCGAGTCGGCAACCTGTCGTAAGCCATTGGTTAACCATATCTAGCGCGATATGGTTAATGGCCTGTTAAAAGTAGGCTTTCGAGAAGTTAAGAAGCGAAGGTTGCGCGGGCCTTAAGCAAAGCAATTCCAGGAAAAGTGTGAAACGGTTTTCCGTCCGGAATTGCTTCAAAGCAAATCGAGATGGAGCGGTTCACCGTTTCCGTGAAACGGCGAATCGCTCCAATGAAAAATCGGGCCGCGCTTTTGGCGCGGCCCGATGCTTTGACCCGGTCAGTATAGAGCGATCAGCCGCGGAAGAGCGACAGGATCGACTGCGAGGAGCCGTTGGCGATCGACAGCGCCTGGACGCCGAGCTGTTGCTGCACCTGCAGCGCCTGGAGGCGGGTCGATTCCTTGTTCATGTCGGCATCGACGAGCTGGCCGACGCCCCGATCGATGGAGTCCCTCAGGCCC
>NZ_RZTO01000410.1:0-5499 GCF_003997225.1 Mesorhizobium sp. M2C.T.Ca.TU.002.02.1.1 | reverse complement strand
TCGTGAAAGATGCTCGCAACGGCAAAAGTTCTGCCGAAAACCTGCAAGCCGCCTAAACATAGCGCCTCCGGGTTCTTGACCACGGATGTACTGGCATCGGCCTCGGAGGTGCGTTGGAGAAGGTCGGGCTTTGCCCGGCCTTTTTTGATTAAGGAGAAGAAATGAAGTCCCTATCGGATAGCAGTGTGTTCAAGCCGGTTCCGTCTCGAACGGAAGCCAAAACCGACATGACGTCTCGCGTCGCGCGGCAGATCCTGGACCTGGAAGCAACCGCCAGGGAGGCCAAGACGAAGCGATTGCGCGCTGCCAGGCTGGCACAGGAAGCCGACGTGCCCGCTGTACCGCCGAAGAAGGCCGTTTCGAAGCGCAACAAGAAGGCGTGAGCACGAGTCCAGCGCCGGCTTGGAACCAATCCTTCTGTTACTCCCGCCTCAACTGCAGCAGATCGCTGGCGACATTGCCGCCGCAGGTGCGACCATCCAACATCTTCTCGAGGTCGTTGCAGTTGTCTCGGCCCAAGTCGCTGGGCAGATCAAGCGCCGTCCGAGCATCGTCGTCGAACTCGATCGGCGCACCGTAAAGCTGGGCGATCTGCATCACCAGATCTTCGATGTCCTCACGGGCGATGTTCTCGGTCAGGTTGCTCAGCCTGATCTCTTCGGAAAGCCGGATGATGTTGACGATACCCTTGATCCGCAAGGCCCGCTGGACCCTGTGGTGAGCGGCGTCGCGCAAGCGAATGGAAAATCGTCGGAACATGGACTGCCTCCTTCCCCGGAGGTTATCCCTCGATTTCCACCATGCGCCCGACGGTCACGGATTGCAAGCAAAAAATCAGAAAGCTTCAAGAAAATCAATAAGTTAGAATAGAACAACAAATGTGGTTTCGGCGCATCGTTGGTATCGTTAGGCTGTGCCGTCTTTCATAGCTTGGTCATTCTTGACGTCCTATGCGGCAAACCCTACTTTTACTCAAAATGAGGCACTTACTCATTCGTGGCGTCTTTGTCTGTCAAGGAGGCAGGCATGGCTGAGCTGGAACGGCCGCAGAGATTGCAGATCATGCTGACCGACGAGGAGTTGGCGGCGCTGGAGAACTGGCGCTTCGAAAAGCGCATGCCGAGCCGTTCGGCCGCGGTGCGTGAACTGTTGCGACGTGGGCTTTCGTCGGATGGGTTTTTGATCGCCGACGCAGGCGCGAAGTCGCAGGATTTTGGCGTGATATCGGTGGACGGGGTTGGTGATGGCTCCAGCGAATCCAAGCGGTAGGCGGATGCGATCCCTCAATGCATTGCCGTGCCCCCCTGCCGGCCCTAATTACTGAACATGACAAGTTATGGGGGGATTTTCCGACAGAATGCCAATGCCGATGCGCGCCTCGCGGCGATCGTCGATTCATCCTACGACGCCATCATCGGCAAGAATCTCAACAGCATCATCACCGATTGGAACCAGGCGGCCGAGCGTATGTTCGGCTACAGCGCCGAGGAGGCCGTGGGCCAATCCATACTGATGCTGCTCCCCGAGCATATGCACAACGAAGAAGCCGAAATCATCGGCCGCATCCGTCGGGGCGAGGGGGTGGGGAGCCACGAGACGACGCGCAAGCGCAAGGATGGGTCGCTGATCGCCGTGTCGATCACCGTCTCGCCGATCAGGAACAACACAGGCGAGATCATCGGCGCCTCGCAGATCGCCCGCGATATCTCCGCCGCCAAGGAAAGCGAGCGCCGCATCCGGCTCTTGATGCGCGAGGTCAACCACCGCGTGAAGAACCAGTTCGCGGTGATCCTGTCGATGGTCAGGGAAACCAGCAAGCGCTCGACCGACCCCCGCGAGTTCGAGGAAATGATCCGCGCCCGCATCATGGCGCTGTCGCGCTCGCACGACCTTCTGGTCACCTCGGAATGGGCCGGCGCCAGCCTGTTCGACCTTGTCCAGGAGCATTTGAAGCCTTTCGGCCATGAAGACCGCATCTCGCTTTCCGGGCCGCTTCTGACGCTGCAGTCGAATGCCGTGCAGAATCTCGGCATGGCCTTCCATGAGCTCGGCACCAACTCGTCCAAATATGGCGCGCTGGCCTCGGAGGGGGGCCATATCGAAATCACCTGGAAGGTCGAGACCGGTCCCGAGGCGCAGCGACGCTTTCATCTCCTCTGGCATGAGACATCCGGTACGGCTGCAACCGTGCAGAAGGCATCCGAGCGCAAGGGATTCGGCACGGTGGTGCTGCAGCGGGTGGCCCCGCAGTCGCTGCGCGGTTCCTCCAGCCTCGAACGCTCGCCCACTGGCGTGAAGTGGACGCTTGACGCGCCGCTCGAGGCGATCGTCGTTCCGCAGCTCGGCGCCGACACGGCGGACAGCGATTTCAGCGTGTGAGGCGCCGGGTTCAGTGGCCGCTACCGGCGCCATTTGCGGCTTACCACCAAAGGCAGGCGAAACGGCGCCGAACAGGGCGCAAGCCACAGTCGCCCGGCACCTCCTTGCAGCGCCGCAAAAGCGTAATTACATCATTCGTGAGCGTGCAATGTCCACGCGGATACAGTTGCTCTGGTCAAGCTTCATTCATGGAGGTTGTCATGGCAATGATCGAAGCAAGAAAGAGCCTGGACTGGATCACTCTGGTCCTCGCGATCTGCCTGTTCGTCTCACCTTGGGTCATCGGATACGCCGCGGCGATGGTGCCCGCGTGGAACGCCTGGATCGTCGGCGTTCTCCTCGGCGCGCTGGCGCTGGCGACGCTTTCGGTGTTCGCCGAATGGGAAGAATGGGTAAGCGTGGTCCTCGGACTCTGGCTGATCGTGTCGCCTTGGTTGCTGCACTTCGCGGCTGACACGCATGTCATGGCCACGCATGTCGTCCTCGGCGTGCTGGTGGTCGCGGCATCGGCCTGGGCCGTCTGGGACTTCCGTCATCCCCATGCGCATGCGTGAGCGGTGACTGAACGGGAGCCCGCCGCGCGAGCGGCGAGCTCCTTGGACTTTGATCTCTTGGGCATGGGGTAAGGCGGCTGTTGCGGCGTCTTCACGCAATTGCTGCAACCGGAAACCTTTTCGTGCATTCTTGGGAATGGCCCCGATGCTCCACCCCGACACCCCCGCCAAATGTTGCTCCTATTGCGGCGGCCGCGACCACGATTTCGAGGAATGTCCGAAACGCAAGGCCGACGCCGAGAAGGAGCGCGAGACGGCGTGGGTGGCCGTTAAGCCTCCGCTCGCCGGCGAAGATGTATCGGCAAAGTCCTGAGGCCGCGATCCTCCAGCGGTCGCGCCAAGCCCCGACTTTTTCTGGGACGATCGAAGAACGGCATTGAACCGGTCTATAGTCTCGGCCCGGGGGTGCGCGGGTGGCGGATATCATCTCGATCAGAACAGGTGCGGAGCCTGCCGGGCGGCTGTTGGCGGGACGCTTGCGGCTGATTGCCTTCGCGGCGATCGCGGCCTTCATGATCGCCGGTCCGGTCGCCGAGCAGGTCTTCGGCGTGCGAACGGCGCTGCTGCGCTCCTGGACCATGTTCAGCGCGATCGGGCTCGGCGTGATCGACGCTTCCTTCGAGATCCGCCGGCCAGACGGCGCGCTCGTCCCGCTCGACCGGTTCGAGATGCTTGGCGCCCCCCGCAACGGCGGGCTGAAGTGGATCCAAAATCGCGACGGACTGGCTTCGGTGATCAAGCGGCTTTGTACGGCAGCCGGGCAGGGCGCCGACATCCGTGTCCGCGCCCGGCAGGGCACGCGCGACGGCTGGCAGACCATCCATAGCGATGCCCAAAATGCCTGCGCCGAGTGACGCGATCGCCGACTGGCCGAGCTGGCGTTCGGCGCGCGCCTGGGCCGCGCGCTTCGTCGGCTGGGCGGTCGATACGGAGGGCTCGTCACGTTCGTCCGCGCTGATCCGCATCGGCCTGGCGATGCTGTTCTGGTCGCGCTGGGCGGGAGAGCTGCTGCTCTATAGGGACCAGTCGCCGGCCGGCCTGTTTCTCGCCACCAACTTCTTCGCGGCCACCGCGCTGCTCTTCATCGGCTATCATAGCCGCGTCGCCGCCGTCTGGACCGGCTTGGTCGGGCTGGCGATGTACTATTATTTCGGCTTCCAGCTCGGCCGCGAGCCCTGGACGCACCATCATACCTATCTGCTTGCCGTCGCGGCGCTGCTGATCGCGCTGACCCCTTGTGACCGGTCCTATTCGCTGGACCGCTACCTGGCGGTGATGCGCGCCGAGCGCGCGGGCCTCGCGCCGCCGGCGGAGCGCGGCAATCTGTGGGGGCTGCGGCTGATCGTGGTGCAGCTTTCGGTGCTTTACCTCTTCGCCGCCTTGGACAAGTCGAACTACGCATTTCTGAGCGGCGCGCGGATCGAACAGATATTCCTCTGGTATTACGCGGGTTCGGACTATCCGGCCGGCCTTGCCTGGCCCGCCACCATCGTGTCCGTCGCCGTGGTCGCGCTCGAATATTGCCTGGCCCTCGGCCTGCCGTTTCGCCGCAGCAGGCGCTATCTGGTCCTGCCGGGCCTGGCGTTTCACGCCATCATCTATGTGACGCTGCCGGTCTATACGTTCAGCGCCACCATGGCGTTGCTCTATCTCGCTTATTTCGATGCGGATGCCGTCGACAAGGTCACCGCGCGTCTCCAGGGGACCGGATCGGCAGCGACTGCCAGAGGGGAAATTTCGTGAAGCATGGTTTGTTGTTTCCGGGCGCCGTCGTCGTCGCGGCGGCCATCGGCTTGGCTATGGTCCGCGGCGCGGCGCTGGCCGGCGGCGCCGAGGACTATTATCCCAAGCGCGCATGGGGTTCCCTCGAAGGCGGCCAGATGAACACGTCGCTGCTGGTATTTCGCGACCTCAACAGGAACGGCGTCTACGATCTGGGCGACCGGCCGATGTCGCGCGTGGCCGTCGAGCTCGACAAGCCGAACGGCAGCACCATCATGCGCCTGACCAATGTCGACGGATTCGCCAATTTCCGCATGTCGGTCAGCCAACGCGATTTCGAAGTGGTCGATCCCGGGCACTACGCATTCCGCGTCGTGCCTCCGCCAGGTTATTCCGTCACCACCGGCAACGCCTCGCAGGAAGGCGACTATGTCGTTTCGCCCGGATCGCCGGGCGACATGATCGCAAAGGCGACGACGCACCCGGTCGGACTTGCGGCGGATTTGACGATCAGCGGCGCGGTCGCCGCCGGATCGCGCGTTTCCCTGACAGGGCCGGATGGCGTCACGTCCGCCGCCAAGGTCGGCCCCGACGGGCGCTTCAGCGCGGCCGTGACGCCCGGCGACTGGCTGGTCGATTTTTCGGCCGGCGGAGCGACTGAGCGGCGGCATGTCGTCGTCGGCGCGGCGCCGGTAATACTCTCGGCGTTTTCGGCCCTGGGCAGACCGGCCGAGGCGCCGCTGCCCAACCAGCATGTCGTCGGCTTCGACGACTTGATGACGTCGCCCGGCGTGTTCGAAATTCCGTCCGGTTACGGCGGGCTCAACTGGTACAACCTCGTCGC